>JAFPZD010000062.1 GCA_017417465.1 Prevotella sp.
AATGAATTCTGCTACAAGTTCAATAGACGCTATTTTGGGGATAGGGTATTTGACAGGCTCATCATCGCTGCCATTTCCTACAAACCAGCATTCGAACATAGGATGTACGGAAGTGTGTCACCTAAATGCGGATAATCATTTTACGAATATTGTTTCTAATGACCAATTTTGTATTAGTTTAGGGGCAGGCCATGTGCCTGTCCTTACTTCCTTAGTTTCTTGCAACGGAGGGTGGGCTATGTCATTTGGAATTGAGACTGATGGCGGCAGTGGGCAGGTCGCTCTTGATGCGGATTTGTGCTTTGCCCTTCTTCTGCGTGCTACGCACCACTATCAAGGCACGCCCCTTCCATGTGGTGACATGCGATGATGTGGAAGGCTCGCGGTCTTTGAGGTCAGCGGAGGCGGCAGCCATCAGAGTGGCCTGTCCGTTGACACTGACGTCGCAGGCGATGGCAGCATCAGGACAGACGCGTCCGGCCTTGTCGACCACCTCCACCGTGATGAATGCCAGCGACTGGCCTCCTGCCTTCAGCGTCCGCCTGTCGGCTGTCAGTCGCAGACGGGCAGGCTCGCCAGCAGTCTCCAGCTTGCATCGGCCAATGTCGGCAGAGCCTGAACTGACAACAGCCTCTAACTTGCCAGGCAGATAGGGTAGGGTGAACACAGCCTTGAACTCTGTCAAACGGTCGACAGTTTTGGTGCCAACGAGCTGGTCGTTGAGATAGAGCTTCACCGCTGGCGCCTTGGTGTAGACCTCCACCTCGATGGGCTTACCTTCCCATCCCGGCCACGTCCACGACTCCCATGTGGGCCATACGCTCCACTGCGTATGATGTAACTTGCCACAATAGCCGTCAGGCTCGCGAACAGCCATATAAGCTGAAGCTTTGCTTGTGACAGTTCTACTCTCTATGGGCGAAGGTGCATCCTTCCACAGTATCTCGCGATAGTGGCTGATGGGCTTGCGCCATCCCGTCACGTCGACGTCGCCGCAATAGGCACCGTGCCAGTCAGGCTGTCCGCCAGACACATAGTGCTCGCCAGTCCGTTCACCCTCGTAATAGTAGCGTCCTATGCCCGACTCCCCCAGATAGTCAAGGCCCGTCCAAACAATATCGCCTACAACGTAGGGATAGTCGTTGACGATGGCCCAGTTGTTGAAAGCATCACGCGGATAGCTCTCCGTCTGCCACATCACGCGGCTTGGGACGCGCTGATGGTCACCTTTGTGCTTGTGAATCATGTAGTTGTAACCACCTATGTCGAGCACCTCGAAGTGTGGGTCGTAAATCTCCCAGTCGCTGTCCCAGGCACAGAGCGCCTCCGTGACAGGTCGCGTGGCATCACACTCTAGGACGGCCTGCTTCAGCTTTCGGGCAGTAGTGACGACGCGCAGCTCCTTGCGTTCGATGACCTCGTTGCCGATGCTCCATGAAATGATGCAGGGGTGGTTGCGGTCGCGCAGCACCATCGCATGGATGTCCTCGCGATAGCACGAGTCGATCATGGTGGAGTAGTCGTGGGGCGTCTTCTGTGTGCGCCATCCGTCGAAAGCCTCACCGATGACAAGTATGCCAATGGAGTCGCAGGCATCGAGAAAGGCCCGTGTGGTGGGGTTGTGCGAGGTGCGGATGAGGTTGAAACCGGCCTCCTTCATCTGTCTTACTTTGCGGATCTCAGCATCGTCGTAGGCCATCGCACCAAGGATGCCGTCGTCGTGATGCACGCAGGCACCGTTGATGAGCATCGGCTTGCCGTTGAGCACGAAGCCCCTCTCGGCATCGAAGGAAAACGAGCGAATGCCGAAATGGGTTGAGAATTGAGAATTCTGATTTGAGAGTTGGACTTCGGCCGTATACAGATAGGGGTCGTCGGGCGACCAGAGATGTGGATTCTCGATGGTATAGCTGAAGTTCAGCTTCTTGCGTTCGCCAGCCTTCAGGCTTACTGGCTGCGACTCACAACCTTTCACGGCAACCGTTGCCAGTTGTTCTGAATCCGACTCGTTCTGTACCTCCACCTCCACATTGACTGTCGCAGCACGTGAGCCGACCTCAGTTGTGACGAAGACGCCGTTCTCAGCGATATGCAGGGCTGGCATTGTCAGGAGCCACACGTGGCGGTAGATGCCAGAGCCAGAGTACCAGCGGCAGTTGGGCTGCTCGGCATTGTTCACCTTCACCAGCACCTCGTTCTCGCGGTTGTCCTTATATAAATAAGGTGTCACATCGACGGTGAAAGGCGTGTAGCCATAGCCATGCTGCCCTGCCTTCTGCCCGTTGACGAAGACCTCGGCCTTCTGGTAGGCGCCTTCGAAGTGGAGCTTCACAAGCTCACCGCTGGGAGTCTTGAACTGTTTCCTGTACTCACCTTTACCGCCAGCGAACCAGCCGCCGCCTGTTCCTGTGGCACCTGTCTCGGGAGTGGGCGCATCGTAGATGTCCCAGTCGTGAGGGAGGTCTACCGTGATGGTCTTCCCGTTGCGGGTAAACTGCCAATCGCTGTCAAAGAGTTGCTGCGCATTAACACTTGTCCACGGCACCATGGCCAGTGTCGTCATTGCGATGAGTGCGAGTGCCTTTATCTTCATTTTGTTGATCTATTTATTGTTTTAGATTAGACAATAGCTCGTTTTCTGGACGACAGTCATGCTTCTATGATCTGCTGAGATCGGTTTGTCGCTCATGATTCTGCCGTATATTGACCACAAAGGTACTAAATAAATTGCAGATTATTGCAAGGACAAAGCTGTAATCTGCAAAAATTATGTTTTTTTGAGGGAAGCAATATTTTCGTTCTAACTTTTGGCCGTATCATTTATTTTGCTTACCTTTGCAAAAAGTTTGTGTTTGACTAAGACATATCGAATTGTGGGAACACTGCCGAAGAGGCAATCCAATGATAGCAGCAATATGGCAAGTAACGCGGATTATGTACAGTACATCACTGACCAGTGTAGTGGGGCAGGGGAGATTGTCACCAAGAAGATGTTTGGTGATTATGGACTATATTGTGATGGTAAAATAGTGGGGCTTATTTGTGATGACTGCTTCTATCTGAAACCGACGACGGCAGGAAAGAAGTTGCTGGGAGTCGTGGATATGCGTCCGCCTTACGAAGGAGCCAAGGACTATTTCTTTATCGCTGATGTGGACGACCGTGACTATCTCTCTGAGCTTGTGCGTGAGACATACCGAGAGCTCCCTGAGCCGAAGCCAAAACTGAAGAAGAAATGATTGCAACAGAAATTGTCGCGTATATGGAGTCGCTGCGCAACGAAGAGCAGCGCCAGATACTTATGCGCTTCTTTAAGACAGGGCCGGGAGCGTATGGCTATGGTGACGAGTTTCTGGGGCTGAAGGTGCCACAGACACGAGAGGTGGTACGGCAGGCAGGCCAGGACTTCCCCTTGAACGAAATACCTACGTTGCTGATGAATCGATGGCATGAGGTGCGGCTCTGCGGACTCTTGATTCTTGTGGCTAAGTTTGAAAAGCTCACCACCAAGCGTCTAGAGAACGATGCTGACGCCATTAAGAAACGTGACGAGATAGTGACGATGTATTTGCAATATGCCGAGCAGGCTAACAACTGGGACTTGGTCGATTTGTCAGCGCCTAAGATTCTGGGGCATTGGCTGATGTTGCCAACGTCCCTCTCATCTCCTCGGAATGGGAAGGATGCCGCTCTCAGCGTTGCGTATAAGCGTCGCGTGTTGGATGAGCTTGCCGCAAGTCCATGCTTGTGGAAACAGCGCATGAGTATGGTCTGTTCGTGGAAAACCTCGCAGATGGGCGATGCGTCGTGGTGCCTACGCTATGCAGAAGTACATCTGCACCATCCCCACGACCTGATGCACAAGGCGGTGGGCTGGATGCTACGCGAAATGGGCAAACGGGTAAGCATGGACCTGCTTCGTGAGTTTCTCCAGCAGCATGCACCCGAGATGCCGCGCACCATGCTCCGCTATGCCATTGAGAAGATGTCGGAGAAAGAGCGCAAAGTGTGGATGAACATGCCCTCTGCTTAGCGCCCCCTTCGCCTTTCACCTTATTTTATATAGAGCGCTTCATACTGTCGGGCCACCTTAATGTAGTCGTGGTGCCGGCTGATGTATGCCATGCTCTGAGTTTTAAGGTCTTGTAGCATGTCGGGATGTAATACTAGTTGCTCCAGCTTGTTACGAACGCTCTCAAAAGATGGTTCAACGTTGACAATAGGGCGGAGCGTGTCTTCACCAAGCAGGGCATAGCCCTCCGGCTCACCGCCGCCGACGCAGACGATGCCCTTTGACATTGCCAACAGAGCGTTCATAGCAGGGGTGTAGCCGTAGAGCTGGTCGAGCAGCACGTCAGCGCCGTCCATCAGTCGCTGGTATTCAGCGAATGGCAGGCCCTCAGCCTTCAGCAATTCCATGCGGTCGGGGAATTGTTTCAATACATCTTCGGCTGCACGCAGCATGATATCGGTGCCCTTGTAGACGCTGCGTCCCTTGCTGATGCCAATGAACACCTTTACCTTCGCCCCGACGGGTGCAGGCGTGACGCTGACAGAACGTATCGGGAAAGGAATGAAGTGGGTCTTTGTAGGGAAGTAAGGAGTATAACAAACGTGGTATTCGTAAAGTCCACTGACGATGGCATCGCATTCGCGGGCAATAAGCTGATTCAGTCGTCCCTTCGCCGTGCCGAGCCAATCACGGCGCTCGCGTAGTGCCGGTTCATCCGTGCGAAGTGCCTTGCCGATGTTGAAGTCGCTATAACGCAGCGGCTTACGCGTCACACACTCATTGACCCAATACCAGTCCATGCCGAAGGCACCAAGTAAGATCTTACGGTTATGGCGACGCAGATAGTGATAGATGGGGCCGATACGCTCAGCCTTCAGTTCGAGGAACATCGGGTTGATGAGCTGCACCACGTCGTATCCACGCCACCGAGGCAGTTGGCAGCAGACCTTTGCCAACAGACGCACACCCCCGAGCTTTCCATCGCTGCGTGCCAAGTCGATGTCGCGCGGATAGTTTTTCCAGAAGTCTCCGTTCGAGGCTACCGTCACGTCATGTCCCAGCTCACGCAATCCTTGCGCCAGCGTATTGTGAACGTTGCTGTATTCGCCAAGTAGCAGTATCCTCATCGTTCTTTCTTCATCAGTGGGATGGTGCGCATCAGCACGAGCAGTCCCATCTTCGAGTTCGTCATGTGGCGGAACCACGTGTACTTCGTCGTATAGGGGCGGTCGGGTAGGGGGAAGAGGCCATGGCGGCGCAACTCGTCGAGCTTGCGTTCCAGGAAGTGGCGGTTTTGAGTCAGCACAATGACATTGTAGATGTAGTCCATCGTCAATTGTGCCGTGCGCCTTTGCAATGCTGCACGATCGTCGGCAGGCATCGTGTCGGCCTTTTCCTGTAGGCTATAGAGCACACTGCGCGCATCGCTGAGACGGCACAGACGGCTGCGCAGGTCGGTGCGGGTAATGGCCGACGCAGGGCGCAGACGGTAGTAATAGGCCCGTGCAGTAGTCCTGATCACGCGTTCGGCCCGTAGCAACAACTGGGCCGTAAACTCCTCGTCCTCACCGTAGGCACGTCCAGGGGTGAAGCTCAGGCTGCCAACGATGTGCCGACTGAAGACATAGCCCCACGCCGAGCCGTGAATGTTCGTGCTGCGCATCAGGTCGCTGCCCGGCTGCGGGCTGCTGTCCTCGTAGGCTGTTGTGGCCTGCGGCGTGTCAGTGAAATCGAACATCACCATGTCAGTGTGCCCATAGCGCACCAGGTCGACGACATGCTCATAGGCCGTTTGCACCAGCAGGTCGTCGCCGTCGACAAACTGTATGAAGGCGCCCTTTGCCAGCCGCAGCCCTAAGTTGCGGGCCGTGGAGACACCGCCGTTGCGCTGTCTGACATAGATGAGCTGGTCGACCACATCGCTGAGCTGTGTGAGCGGTGCAGTGTCATCAGAACCATCGTCGATGATGATGATCTCGCGCTCGAAAGGACGTAGCGTCAGTGCCAATATGCTCTGGATGCACTCGCGCAGCATGTTGCCCGGCACGTTGTAGACAGGCACAATGAAACTTATCAGTGGCTTTTCAGTAGCCGTTGTGTTAGGGTGTTTATTTTGCATAGTCGGTTGATTCCTAATAGATTAATCGCCAGTGCCTTTAGGCTTTGTCTTAAGCTGTAGTGCTTCGACCAAGGCGACACATGGCGCATGGGTAACAGTGGCGGTTGTCCCGTCAGTCTTATCACATCGAGCTGGATGTTCAGCACGTGCATATAGTAGGGGTCGTCTACCCAATGGGGCAGCACACGCAGGTGGGCTTCCAGAAGCATCGTCAGCTGTGGGGCCTGCGCCGTGGCCGTGATGCCCTGATCGTTTGAGCAATAGTAATAGAGGCCATCGGCGATGGTGCGTACGCGACATGCCTTTGCCAGCAACAAGGGTAGTGTGGCGACATCTTCGAACACGATGCCCTTTGGGAAGCGCACGTCACTGAACAACTCACGCCGATAGAGCTTGTTCCACGCAAAGCAGTGGCGATAAGCCTGCCCTTGCAGCCAGTATTTGCCCATTTCATCGTAGATGGCATTGCCGAATTTCTGCACCGCCTGCTCTTTGGCACCGTAGTGCCAAAAGACGGGAAACTCAACCATGTCGCATGTGGGGTCACTGTCCAGCAGTGCCATGGCGTGGCGGTAGGTGTCAGGGGCGAGATAGTCGTCGCTGTCGACAAACGTCAGCACCTCGCCCTGCGCTATGTCAATGCCTGCGTTGCGGGCATCGCTCAGCCCGCCGTTCGCCTTGTGGATGACACTGATGCGGCTGTCGCGCTGCACCCAGTCGTCGCACAGGCTGGGGCAGTCGTCCGGCGAGCCGTCGTCAACCAATATGACCTCCAAGTCAGTAAACGTTTGACCAACGACACTCTCTACACAGCGTTGCAGCGTTGCCTCTACATGGTAGACGGGTATGATGACACTAAGCTTCATTACTGATAAAATAACGCAAAAACAAAATAATTGTTGCTTTTCTGCGTTGATATTTTAAATAATGAGCGAAAAACAGGAAGAGAGTTATAACCACGTACTGAAGTACACCGGCATCTTCGGGGGCGTACAGGGTCTGAACATTCTTGTCAGCCTGGTGCGCAATAAGTTTGTGGCCATGATTCTGGGACCCAGTGGCATGGGTCTGGTATCGCTTTTTAACTCCACCGTCCTTTTCATCTCGCAAGCCACCAACCTCGGCATCTCGTTTAGTGCCGTGCGCCATGTCTCAGAGCTGTTCGACCAGGGTGACGAACAGCGCATCACGCATTTCATTCGGGTGGTGCGTTCGTGGAGCCTGCTCACGGCCCTGCTGGGCATGTTGGTATGCATACTGGCTGGTCCCAAGCTGAGCAGTAGCACTTTCTCCTGGGGCGACCATACGCTACACTTCATGATGCTGTCGCCTGCCATTGGCATGCTTGCCATCACTGGTGGCGAGAGTGCCATCCTCAAGGGTGCCCGCCAGCTGCGGCCTTTGGCCATCATACAGGTGGGAACTATCCTGGCAGCACTTGTCATCTCGTTGCCACTCTACTATTTCTTTGGGCAGACGGCCATTGTGCCCGTCATTGTGCTCATGGCGCTGGTCACCATGCTGCTCACTGTGCGTCACTCCTATCGCCTCTACCCGTTACACCTGTTTGGCGAGCGCGGCATTCTTGGCGAGGGTATGGAAATGGTGCGTCTGGGGGTGGCATTTGTCCTTGCCGCCGTCTTTGGCAGTGGTTCGGAGATGCTCATCCGTGCCTATCTGAATGTCGCAGGCGAACTGGACATTGTGGGACTCTACAATGCCGGCTACATGATTACCATGACTTATGGCGGCATGGTGTTCTCGGCCATGGAGACCGACTATTTCCCACGTCTGTCGGCCATCGGCAACGATGCCCGTCAGCGCAACGAGGTGATCAACCGTCAATGCGAGGTGACGCTGCTCATTATCGCGCCCATGCTCGCTGCCCTTATGGTTGCCTTGCCGGTCATCATTCCGCTGCTCTTCAGCCGTGAGTTTATGCCAGTAGTCGGCATGTGCCATGTGACACTGCTGTCCATGTATTTCCGTGCCATCTACCTGCCCATCGGCTACATCAGTTTGGCACGTGGCGACTCGTGGACATATCTGGTCTTGGAGGCCATCAGTTACATTTGTATTGTCATCTTAGTACTTGTTGGCTTCCGTTGGGGTGGCATCACCGGCACTGGCTATGGCCTGGCGCTTGGCAATGTTCTCGATGTCGTGGTAACTGCGAGCTACGCCTCCTTCCGCTATGGCTATCGTCCGTCGGGCAGCGTCATCAACTATTTCCTGATTCAGTTCTTCCTCGGCCTTGTCATCTTCTTGATGACCTTTGTCGATAACCTGGTCATCTACTGGGTGGCCGGCTGCCTGCTGACGTTCGTCAGTTTCAGTGTGACGCTCTACATCCTCCGCCAGAAGAGTTCCCTATGGAACGCGCTTGTCAAAAAGTTCCGTGCTAAGATTGGGCGTGAATAACGGGCTTATCGGGGACTGGCAACCTTGCTCCTAGAAGTCTGGCGCTTTGCTCCTAGAAGTCTGGCGCTTTGCTCCTAGAAGTCTGGCGCTCTTCTCCTAGAAGTCTTGCACTCTTCTCCTAGAAGTCTTGCACTCTTCTCCTAGAAGTCTGGCGCTTTGCTTCTAGAAGTCTGGCGCTTTGCTCCTAGAAGTCTTGCACTTTGCTCCGAGCAAACTCCTACGCTTCTGAGGAGGTCATTAATGCTAATGACCGATTGGGTCAAAAAAAAGAGAGACTTTACTTCTGTTGCAAAAGAAGTAAAGTCTCTCAACTATTAATGTTCAAACACTTATCATCACAGGATGGTCTTGACAGCCTCGAGCATGCCACGATCGGCAATCAGGTCGAGGTACTGCTTGACGAGCTGGTTCAGGCCCTTCACCTTGTTGAGGTCCTCCTGCCAGATGAACTCTGCTGCGAGTACACCGTCGGCCACCTTCTGCGTGTCGCCCGTTGCCCAGAGGTCGCTGAGCAGCTGCATGATCTTCGGATCGTCGTTAGGCGTGATGGGTGCACCGTCTGCGCGCGTACCACCTTTATAATAGGTGATGATGGCTGCCAGACCGAATACCAAGCCCTTAGGCAGCTCGCCACGGCGCTCCAAGTAGGTCTTCACGCCTGGGAGGTCGCGAGCCTGGAACTTCGGGAACGAGTTGAGCATGATGCTCGTCACCTGATGGTCGACGAAGGGGTTATCGAAGCGCTCAAGCACGTCGCCTGCAAACTTCTCAAGCTCGTCCATCGGCAGGTCGAGGGTCTGCATCAGTTCGTCGAACTGCACCTTATGGATGTACTTGCCGATGACCTCGTGCTGACAGGCATCGCGCACGATGTTCACGCCGCTGAGGTAAGCCACGGGCGATAGCACGGTGTGGGGACCGTTGAGCAGTGTCACCTTACGCTTGTGGTAGGGCTCTTCTGATGGTACGAACAACACGTGGAGACCAGCTTTGTCGGCGGGGAACTCCTGTGCCACCTCCTTCGGAGCCTCGATGACCCACAGGTGGAAGTTCTCAGCCTGTACAACGAGGTTGTCGCGGTAGCCGATCTTCTCCTGAATCTGGGCAATCTCCTTGCGGGGGAAGCCTGGCACAATGCGGTCAACCAGTGTAGCATAGACGCCGCACGACTCCTCGAACCACAGGCGGAAGCCCTCAGGCAGCTCCCACAGGTCGATGTACTTGCGGATGCAGTCCTTCAGCACGTGGCCGTTCAGGAAGATGAGCTCGCAGGGGAAGATGATGAGGCCCTTGGTGGGGTCGCCATTGAAGGTCTGCCAACGGCGGTAGAGCAGCTGCACGAGCTTGCCAGGATAGCTGCTGGCGGGTGCATCGTCGAGCTTGCAGGCGGGGTCGAAGGCGATGCCTGCCTCAGTGGTGTTCGAGATGACGAAGCGAATCTCAGGCTGGTCGGCGAGTGCCATGAAAGCCTGGTTCTGGGTGTAGGGGTTCAGGCAGCGGCTAACGACGTCGATGCGCTCGAGGGTGTTCACGGGCTGACCGTTCTCACGTCCCTGCAGGTTGACGTGGTAGAGGCCGTCCTGTCCGTTGAGCCACTCAATCATTCCCTGTGCCAGGGGCTGCACGATGACGACAGAACCGTTGAAGTTGGTCTTCTGGTCCATGTTCCAGATAATCCAGTCAACGAATGCACGGAGGAAATTACCTTCACCGAACTGAATAACTTTTTCAGGCATGACGCTCTTGGGAGCGAAGTGTTTGTTTAATGGTTTCATTTTGATTTGAGTTTATGTTTAAGGTTTGTAAGCTTTGTGTTTGCAAAAGTACTACTTTTCCGTGACATTGCCAAACTTTCTTGCGCTTTTCGCTTCATTTTTCACGTAAAGGTTTGCGTTTTTGTTGAGTTTGGACAGTGTATAAATTAGCGAGGAAAAGCCTGAAAAGTTTGGATGTTCCGTTTTTTCTGCGTATCTTTGCATCCCCATTTTTAGGTATCGAAAACAATCGTATTAACCCTTTAAATTAACCCAAAAAAGTTATGAAGAAAAAGTTTATCTGCGCCGTTTGTGGATATATCTACGAAGGCGATGCTGCTCCTGAGAAGTGCCCCATCTGTAAGGCTCCTGCCTCGAAGTTCTCTGAACTGAAGGAAGAGGGCGAGACCACCTATGCCACCGTCCATCGTGTTGGCGATGGCAAGCCCGAGGGTGTCAGCGAGGAAATGATTCAGGACCTGCGTAACCACTTCAACGGTGAGTGTGGCGAGGTTGGCATGTATCTGGCCATGGCCCGTCAGGCCGACCGTGAGGGCTATCCCGAGATTGCCGAGGCCTTCAAGCGCTATGCCTTCGAGGAGGCCGACCATGCCAGCCGCTTTGCTGAGCTGCTCGGTGAGTGCGTGTGGGACACGAAGACCAACCTTGAGAAGCGCGCCGCTGCTGAGGCTGGTGCCTGCGAGGACAAGTTCCGCATTGCCAAGAATGCCAAGGCTGCCGGCTTTGATGCCATTCACGACACGGTGCACGAGATGGCCAAGGACGAGGCTCGCCACGGTGCTGGCTTTGCCGGTCTGCTGAAGCGCTATTTCGGCAAGTAAGGCGTTGTGTGAGAAGGGTCAATTAGACAATTGGTCATCAGAAACAATCCGTAAAAGACCTCCCCTAACCCTCCTGTTACAGGAAAGGTTAGGGGAGGTTGCTTTTTGTCTGAATGACCGCTCTGCTTATCTACGGCCACTGCCGAAGGTGCCATTTTGGTTGCTGTTGCCACCTTGGGGCTTGTTGCCACCTTGGGGCTTATTGCCACCTTGGGGCTTCACATTGCCATTGCCTTGCGTCTGGCGCCACGTGCCGCTGTTGTTCTGCTGGTGCTGGCGTCCGCCTTTGATAGCCTCGCTCTTCGTCTTGTTGGGATGAGCTGGCTGGTGGTCAACGTGGCGGTTAGGCTCACCAGCGTACGTGCGGCCAGCGTAGGGGCTGTAGACGTATTGGCGGTTGCCGCCCTTGTAGGTGTCGTAGACGCGAGGTGCGTTGCGGAAGTAGCGGTTCTTTGAGTAGTGAACGTAGATGCCGAAGTGGAACGTGTTGCTGTTCCATGTCACGGGACGATAGAAGTACTCCGTAGCGATGAAACGCTGATACTGGTAAGCCGACAGCACAAACTGAAGTTCGAAGTTGCGGCGATCCCAATAGACCCCGTAGAGGTCGGCATACGTGCGAATGCTCATCAGGTAGTCGAGGTTGATCTCGTAGGCGGCATCGTATTGATCGTCGGTGAGATTCAACTCATACCCCATCTTGTCGGTCAAGAACAGGGCCTGGTTGCGAGCCTTCGAGTAGCTCATGGCGCTGGCCGATACGACTATCGTCATCATCAGCAGCAGGGTGGTGATTATCTTTTTCATTGTCGTCAGTATTAAAGGGTTCAACATGTTTCTGTTCTCTAATTCCTTGACGTCGCATGTTGTAACGGGCTTAACGCCGACGCTCGTTTTTTGGAAATGTTAACGGAGTTGAGAAGTTGAGGAGTTGAGGAGATGAGGAGTTGAGGAGTTGTGGAGGTGAGGAGGTAAAGTAGGATACCTCTTGCGCTGATATCCAGGAAAGGAGCACATAGTAGGGGAGTAAATCTATCCTACTTTACCTCCTCAACTCCACAACTCCTCAACTACTTAGTTTCCTCCCTTCCCTAACCAACGCTCCAGCCAGGCAAAGTAGGTGCGCTGCCAGAGGATGCCGTTTTGGGGTTTCAGCACCCAGTGGTTCTCGTCGGGGAAGATGAGCAGCTGGGCCTCGATGCCCTTCATGCGGGCAGCGTTGAAGGCCGACATGCCCTGCGTGGCGTTGATGCGGTAGTCCTTTTCGCCGTGAATGCAGAGGATGGGCGTGTCCCACTTGTCAACAAAGCGGTGAGGCGAGTTCTGATAGGTCTTGCGGGCGTTAGCCGTCTGGTCAGTGTTCCATGGGGCATCGTCGTACTCCCAGTTCGAGAACCAGTTCTCCTCCGTTTCGGTGTACATGGCCTCAAGGTTGAAGGCACCGTCGTGAGCAATGAAGCACTTGAAGCGTCCATCGTGGTGGCTTGCAAGATAGTAGACCGAGAAACCTCCGAACGAGGCACCCACGCAGCCCATGCGGTCGCGGTCGACATAGGGCAGGTTCTGGGCAGCGTCATCGATGGCCACGAGGTAGTCGCTCATGCACTGCCCTGTCCAGTCACCACTGATCTGCTCAAGCCACTGCTGTCCGAAGCCAGGCAATCCGTGGCGGTTAGGCGCGATGATGACATAGCCCTGTGAGGCCATGATGAAGAAGTTCCAACGATAGCTCCAGAATTGACTTACAGGGCTCTGGGGGCCACCCTCGCAGAAGAGCAGGGTGGGGTATTTCTTCGTCTCGTCGAAGTTCGGTGGCAGGATAATCCAGTAGAGCATGTCGTTGCCATCGGTGGTCTTCACCCAGCGCTGGTCGCAGGTGGGTTTTGCCAGTTGGTCGAGTATGGCCTTGTTCTCGTTGGTGATCTGCTGAGCGATGGCGCTGTTGCCCTCCTCGTCGAGCTCCTCAACGTTGGGGCTTACCACGTAGAGGTCGGCAGGTGTCAGGTAGCTGTGACGCTCCATCAGCAGGCGCTTGCCATCGTTAAGCATCTGCAGCGAGCCCCAGTCGGCCCACTCGTTGCTCAGCTGGCACACCTCGTTGCCGTTCATCACGGCGTAGAGGTTCTCCGTGCCATGCCATACGCCGATGAAGTAAATCATGGCCTGTTGGTCGTCACTCCAGCAGAAGTCGTCAACATTCGAGTCGAACGATTCAGTGAGATACTGCTTCTCACCCGTCTGGAGGTCATAGCAGCAAAGGCGCTGGCGGTCAGCTTCATAGCCATTGCGGGCCATCGAGAGCCAAGCCACGTAGCGTCCATCGGGCGAGAACTTCGGATTCTGGTCGTAGCCAGGATTGTTCACCAGGTTCTCGGGGGCGTTGACGCGCTGCGTCTTCATGGTCTTCGTGGCCACGATGTCGGGCTCCACGTAGCCTTCAGCCTTGCAGAGGTTACGGGTCTCGCGCGTACCTATATTATATAAATAGATGTCCGAGTCGGTTGAGATGCTGTACTCCAGGCCTGTCTTCTTGCGGCAGGTGTATGCAATCTGCTGACCGTCGGTGCTCCAGTCGAGCTGTTCGATGCCACCAAATGGCTCCATGGGGCACTCGTAGGGCTCGCCCTCGAGAATGTCGGTCAGTTGAGAATTGTCAATTGAGAATTCGGAATTGACTTCAGCAACGAAGGGGTGCATGATGCTCTCCACATAGTGGTCCCAGTGGCGGTACATCAAGTCGTTGACAACGCGCCCTGTCGACAGAGGCAGATCGGCAGGACGAGCTTCGATGATGTCGGTGAAGGGCAGCGACTTCAGCAGGATGACGTGCTTGCGGTCGGGGGCAAACTTAAAGCCCTCAACGGCGCCCTCGGTCTCTGAGAGCTGTTTGCGGCCCTTGCCGTCAGCGTTCATCTTCCACACCTCGCCCTCGCGCAGGAAGGCGATGGTGCCATTGTCGAGCCATGCGGGATCGGTCTCGCTGGCACCATCGGTGGTCAGTTGCTGGGGCTCCGAGCCATCGGCGTTCATCACGAAGAGCACGTGGTGGCTCTTGTTGTGCTCTACGCTGTAGTAGGCCACCTGGTAGGCAATCTTCTGCCCGTCGGGTGAGGCGGCATAGCTGCCGATACGAGCCATGGCCCACAGGGCTTCGGGTGTCATGCGGTCACCTTGCAGCTCAATGGTCTGCTTCTCAATGTTCACTTGTGTCTCTTTTTCCGTGGTGCCGCACGCAGCCATCATTGTGGCGGCTACGGCCAGTGTCAATGCTTTGTTCATAGTCTTTGCTCCCTCAGTTAGGGGGACGGGGTTAAAAGTTATTGTTTTTTCGAGTCTACTTTATAGGTCTGGTTTATATGTCGGGTTACTTTGCTACGACAGCACTATTCTACTTTACCTCCTCATCTCCTCATCTCCTCAACTCCTCATCTCCTCAACTACTTCTTACGTACTGGGTCACACGTGAAGTCCACGCCGAGCTTCTTGAAGATTTTGCGGTCAACCTCGCCAAGCATGACGGTGGTGTGAACCTGACAACCACGTAGCCGTGGCAGTTGTTCAAGGGCACGACGGCAGTTGTCATCGTATTCCGATAGCACGCTCAACGTGACGAGCACCTCGTCAGTATGCAGTCGTGGGTTCTTTCCACCAAGGTATTCAATCTTGGTCTTTTGTATCGGCTCAATCATGCTCTGCGGGATGAGTTTCATGCGGTGGTCGATGCCAGCCAGATGCTTCGTCACGTTGAGCAACAGGGCGGCGCAGCATCCTAACAGCGTTGTAGACTTCGAGGTGACGATGGTGCCGTCATCCAGCTCGATGGCAGCCGAGGGCGTGCCTGTCTCATCCCTGCGCTTGTAGGCAGCGACGGTGACACGCCGATAGTCGGTGGTGATCTTTGCCTGGTTGAAGAGCATCTGAATCTTGTGAACCTCGTCCTCGTTATCGTCACCGTCGGCCAGCTTGTTGGTGGCATCGAAGTAGCGGCGGATAATCTCGTTGCGGCTTGCCTGACAGCACACGTCATCATCGCAGATGCAGAATCCCACCATGTTGACGCCCATGTCGGTAGGCGACTTATAGGGGTTCTCGCCATAGATGCCTTCGAAGAGTGCGTTCAGCACGGGGAAGATTTCGATGTCGCGGTTGTAGTTGATGGCAATCTTTCCGTAGGCGTCCAGGTGGAACGGGTCGATCATGTTCACGTCGTTGAGGTCGGCGGTGGCGGCCTCGTAGGCGATGTTGACAGGATGTTTCAGTGGGAGGCTCCACACGGGGAAGGTCTCGAACTTGGCATAGCCCGCGCGGATGCCGCGCTTATGCTCGTTGTAGAGCTGCGACAGGCAGGTGGCCATCTTGCCGCTACCAGGCCCAGGGGCGGTGATGATGACCAGCGGGCGCGTTGTCTCCACATAGTCGTTCTTGCCGAAGCCTTCGTCGCTGGCTATTAGCGCCACGTTGTGGGGATAGCCGTCGATGGGGTAGTGGATATAGCTCTTGATGCCCATTCGCCCCAGGCGGTGGCGGAATTGATCTGCGGTGTGCTGACCGTTGTAGTGGGTGATGACCACCGAGGTCACCATGAACTGGCGCTCTATGAAGGCATCGCGCAGGCGCAGCACGTCTTCATCGTAGGTGATGCCGAGGTCGGCTCTCACCTTGTTCTTCTCGATGTCGTCAGCGCTGATGACGATGACAATCTCCAGCTGGTCGCGCAGCTGAGCGAGCATGCGCAGCTTTGAGTCGGGCTTGAAGCCTGGCAGCACACGTGCGGCATGGTAATCGTCAAAGAGTTTGCCACCCAGCTCCATGTACAGCTTGCCATCGAACTGTGCTATGCGCTCACGGATGTGCTCCGACTGAATCTTCAGATACTTATCGTTGTCAAAACCCACTTTCATAGATGAAAAATTAAAGATGAAAAATTAAAGATTAAGATGGAAAGATGGAAAGATGAAAGATGAAAGATTATGACTTGGCGGATTTGATGATGTTTACCAATGTGCCGATGATATTTTTGTTGTCGAGAATCATAGAATCGTATATTTTGTCCTCTATGTACCCAGACTCATGGAGAAGCTGTAACCAGTATTTCGTTTCATTGGCTTCTTTGAGGGCAATGTGCATCTTTGAAATGAAGTCTTTCATCTTTCATCTTTCATCTTTCTTATCTTTTTTGTCTTAGTCTCTGTTGCTCCTGAGCTTGCTTCTGCATCTCGGCCAGACGGGCAGCCAGTCCGCTCTGCTTCTTCGGGTTAGCCTTGTTCTGCTTGTAGTTCTCCTCGAGTCGTGCCAGCAGTTTGGCGTCATCGGTAGTCTTGCGGAGTACCCACATGATGGCAGCCGAGAAGAACAGCGAGATGAAGTAGTAGAAGTTCAGACCTGCCGAGTAGTCGTTGAACATGAAGAAGAACATCACCGGCATCAGGTACATCATCCACTGCATCATCTTCATCTGCTCAGCCTGTTGCCCAACCATCTGGTCCTTTTGCTGGCGCATGGTCATGTAGCTGTAGAGCACGTTCGAGACGCAGAAGAGGATACACGTCAGCGACAGGTGGTCACCGATGCCCCAGATGTGGGTGCCCCACTCGACGATGGGGTCGTAGGTCGACAGGTCCTTGATCCAAAGGAACGACTGCCCACGCAGCTGAATGGCATTGGGCACGAAGTTGAACATTGCAATCCAGATAGGCGCCTGAATCAGCATCGGCAGACAGCCGCTTAGCGGGCTTACGCCATATTGCGAGTAGAGCTGCATCATGGCCTGCTGCTTCTGCATCTGGTCCTCAGGCTTGTCGTACTGCTTCGTGGCCTCCTCGAGTTTCGGCTTCAGCACACGCATCTTGGCACTCGACATGTAGCTCTTCTTCACCATCGGGTAGGTGATGGCCTTCAGCAGCAGGGTGATGAGGATGAGCACGATGCCCATCGAGAAGCCCAACTTCGTCAGCCAGTCGAACACATAGATGGTGAACCAGCGGTTGATGATGCGGAACAAGGGCCATCCCAGATACACCAGCTGTTGCAGGTCAAGGTCCTTGCCGAACTCGCTCTTCTTCTCCACATGCTGAAGCAGCCGGAAGTCGTTGGGGCCGATGTACATCTCCAGCTCGGTGGCCTTCACGCCCGAAGGGTCGAAGACCGTTTGTAGTTGTGCATCGTAGTGTTTCAGGAACCCGCTGCCCTTCTCCTGCGGCTTGCTCGTCAGCTGAGCGCCAGCGGCAAACTCGTCCTTGGCGATGAGCACGGCCGAGAAGAACTGGTTCTTGAAGGCCACCCAGTCGAGAGCCTCCTCGGTGGTGATGCTCTTCTCTGACGTCTCGCTCAGGTATTTCGTCTTGCCATCGTGCTTCTTGTAGGTCAGCGTGGCGTAGCGGTTCTCGAACATAAAACCCTTCTCCTGCTGGCGGCACGAGTCTTGCCACTCGATGGCCATCTGCTTCGTGGTCGGTGCAAAGTGGCGGCTCATGTCCTGGGCACGGAAGCCGATGTGTAGCAGGTGGTCGTCGTGCAGGCGGTAGTCAATCACGATCTTGCCGCCGTCGGCAGCCGATGCCGTCATTGTCAGCGTTGAGTCAGTCACGTTCGAGGGCGTGAAAAACAGGTCCTCCGTGACCACGTTGTCGTCCTTGCCCGCGATGAGGATATTCATTCGCTGGCCCTCGTTCGTGAACAGCGTCACGTCATCGGCACCATTGCGGTCCTTGAAGCCCAGCACCTGTGCGGAGCTGAGCATGCCACCCTTTGTCGAGAATGTCAGGCGCACCTTCTCGTTCTTCAGCACCACGTCCTCGCTGGTGCCCGTCAGCGCCTGGTAGAAGAGGCTCGTTGTGTCGCCCTTGGCGGCGGCTGCGGCAGCCTCGGCACGCTGTTGTTCGTCGGCTAAACGTTGTTGTTCTGCTTGCGCCTGCGCGGCGGCAATACTGTCTTGTTGTCTCTGGTAGGCTTCCATCTGCTCCTTCGATGGCTGGTTGTACCAGCTGAACCCTATGAGCAGCAGTGCCATCAGCACCAGGCCTGTAACTGTGTTTCTATTCATTTCTAATCTTAAAAAAACGGGTGCAAAGGTACAACAAAATACTGTAAAATCAAAGCGATTATTGAGAAAAGTGCTCACCAGTTAACAGCTTTTTGTTAAAAATACCTTGAAAATCTTGTTTTCTTTCACTCGACTGGCATAAATCATCAAAAAAGCATTATCTTTGCAACCCTGCAAAGGGAGGATGCACCCCGGCAAAATAGATACGAACAACATGAATAAGGTACGAATAACCGCCGTGCGCCAGACCGTCTATCACGACCTGATGGCGAAGTACGAGAACCCCATCGAGCACACCTGCGATGTCCGTGAAGGGCAGCAGTGGATTTCAGTCGACGGCCAGTGTCCTGAGGGGCTGTGTCCCTCGGCGTGGTCGTCCATGCGCGAGTTTGTGGAGTCGCTCGCACGAGGCGAGGGCAACTTCTACGATGGCTGGATGCAGAATCCCATGAGTGCGATGATCAGCTGTAACGATGGCTTCCGCCCCTTCAGCTTTTACATCGAGGCCCTGCCGGCGTAGGGCACGAAATACGCAATAACTTACAATCAAACAGCTATATATCATGGAAGTAATACAGAGTTTCACCATCGATCACACCCACCTGAAGCCAGGAATCTATGTCTCGCGCGTTGACAAAGGTTTTACAACCTTCGACCTGCGTATCACCGAACCCAACCATGAGCCCGCCGTGGCGCCAGCTGCCATTCATAGCCTTGAGCACTTGATGGCCACATGGTTTCGTAATTCCGAAGTGAAGGACGACGTGGTGTATGTCGGGCCCATGGGGTGCCTTACGGGCATGTACATTATTATGACAGGAGCCTACACCGTTGACGACATGCGTCGACTGACCATCGCGTGCCTGCAATGGATTCTCACCCAAGACGAGGTGCCCGCCACGCGCCCCGAAGCCTGTGGCAACTACTTGCTTCACGACCTGCCAATGTGCAAGTGGGAGAGTGCCCGCTACCTCAGCCGCCTGGAGCACGATTTCCATTGCGAATACACCAAGCTACAGATCACCCTCGACGACGGCAAGGTGTTTGCCGACGCTTAAAGGTGTCTAAGTTACTTCATGCGATCGACATGAAATAGAGAAAAACCCGTAACTTTGCCCCGCCAGATGGCTTACCATGGCGGTAACGGCCGCTAACTGGAATCCGAAAAAGCAAGACAAATGGAGATACTTAGCGTTTGTAATCTATTGATTCGAACGCGATGATCGTTTGGAGAAGGCTGGCATCCCTCCCATCGGAATACCAGCCCTCGTTGCGCGGCTCTCTTTTTGCCGCTTCTCAGATGGCACCCATACACGAGGTCACGCCCAGCGTGGTGGCGATGGCCGTGAGGATGGCCGTCAGCAGTTGAATGATGAATTTCCAGGTCTCTTTCTTCATAGTCGTTTAGTTTAGTGTTTGTGTGTTAGTTCAAGGAAAGAAATTGGCAACAATTTAAGAGAAATATTTCGAACTGTACGGTTGAAAAGAAATATATAGATATTGAGAAACGATTCTTTTTTTTGAAACGAATTTATTTAATTTGTTTTTAATTTTGGCCACGAATGTGGCCTTGTTAAAACGATTAAAAAAATTAGTTTTCAATTAGGACAATTCGTTTCAGACAAATACAAATATTTTTTTTCTCATTGTTGGAAATGATTCTTTCTTATTCTTGCTGATTTCTTTCAATCAATACCAAGTTGTTTTTTCCCACACAGAGTCACGGAGGTCACGGAGGCTGCGCATACCGGTGTGAGAACACCTCTGTGTCTCTGTGTGAGAATACGCTGGCAGGAGGGGGTTAAGGCTCGTCGCCCGCACCATCGTTGTCGGCCGCCTCGAGGCCCCCGTTATACTTGGGGAGCTCGCGGAGAGTAGCCTTCTTCGTCACCTCCTCGCGGGTGAACCTGCCCGTCGAGCGAGCCTTCATGTAGGCGCTCAGCACGTTGGCAGTCGTGCTGAAGTCCTCAGCGGAAGCGGCGCCCGAGGTTTTGATGCCGACCGAGAAGATGGCGAGGTTGGGGATCTTGATGGCCTTGCCCTCCAGCACCAGCTCTCGGATGCAGTTCACCATGTCGGTGAGCACGCCCTTGATGACACCCTCCGAGTAGGGCGAGTTGTGCTCGGCCATGTGCTCGGCCAGGTCCTCCAGCGACACCGTCTTGCCCATCGTCACGGCCCGTCCGTACCACTTGCCGTAGGCAGCGCTCTTGTCGTTCTTGTTCTGATACTTACGATAGTAAATGCTCATAGTGTTTAGCTTTTGTGTTGGTTTGTACTAACGTGAATTAACTCTCTCTCTTGTCGTTCGCGATTGACAGTTGCAGTTTTGAGCGCAAGGGCGGATGCCGGGTACGAGCTCGCTCGAGCTATGCTGGGCCGCAGCCGTCAGCGTCGATGCATCTCAAATGCGTCTGCAAAGGTACAACATTTTTTGGCAAATACCAAATTTCGATGCCCGTACAACGTGAAAATCTGTTAAAAACACCCACCCGTATGAATGAATTTCGAAAACAGTACATTTCTCAGCCTCAACTATATTCTTCGCCCTCGTTAAAGTGTACATTTACCATTTCTTTGAAAATGTCCCAACGTCCCATCGTCCCATCGTCCCATTAAGCATGTTGCAATAGGTGAATGTAGAAGAAAATATGGTTACTATATATATAATATAATATATA
>JAFPZD010000063.1 GCA_017417465.1 Prevotella sp.
AACTACGGATCGACGGGGCGTACCGACTTCCGCATCGTTGACCGAAAGGGACGTGCCGTGAATGGCGCACGCGTCGATTTCAAGATTTATAACTATGCCGAATTCTACACCGCCGTGACGAAATACACCGACCAGAAGGGCCGTACCTTCCTCACAGCCGGTCGCGGCGACATGCTCGTGTGGGCTTCGAAGGATGGCTGGTATGGCTATGCGAAGGCTTCGTTCGGCAAAGACAAACTGGTCACCATTCGCCTTTCGCTCAACAACGAAACCCTTAGCGAGAAAGACATGCGCTCGGCTGCCATCGACATCGTGCCGCCAGCCGAGCAGGTGCTGCTACCTCCCGTTCCGGAAGAGCTCACTCGTCAGAACAAGGTGCGCTTCGCCTACGAAGACTCGCTGCGCAAGGCTTACGAGCGCTCGTTCCTCAGCGCTGAAGAAGCCAAGCAGGTATACCCCCAAGCTGCAGAGCTGCTTGTGAAGGCACGCTCCAACTGGCCTGTCATCGCAGGTTTCCTCTATAACCACAACGACCGCCCGGAGCGTGCACTCAGCCTGCTGCGCTCACTTAGCGACAAGGACTTGCGCGACATCACCATCGATATTCTCGACGACCACTACTATGCCGAGAGCGACCAGCTCTGCCCGCGCGTAGAGAGCGAGATGCTCATCCTGCCCTACAAGCGCATCTTCCAGCAGGCAATGGCCGACAGCACATGGACATTGGCCGATGGACAGCGCGTCACCGGCAAGGACTTTAAGCGCAATCCCTCGTTGCTCGTGAAGTGGACGCAACAGTTCATCCGCATCAATCCCGACCAAAAGACGCTGCGCATTGCCCAGACTCCCCTCGGCGTTTGGCGTAGCCGACTCACCGACACACGCTCGCGCGACATATTCTTTGTCAGCATGGCCCGCTCGCTGGGCATCGAGGCTCAGAAGGATGTCGTCACGAGTAAGGTGCAATATAAAGTGAACGGAGGCCAATGGGTCGACGTCAACTTCGACGCTACTGAGCAGGCTACGGCTCCTACGGGTACGTTGCAGCTCACCTACGAGCCCACACCGCTGCTCGATGACCCGAAGTACTACAGCCACTTCAGCATCACGCAGATTCTTGACAATGGCACCACCAAGCTGCTGAACTTCGAGGAAGGACAGGTCGACATGGGTGGTGGCACCAGTTGGAACAACACCTTCCGCAACGGCACGAAGCTCGATGAGGGTACCTACATGCTCACCACCGGCACGCGACTTGCCAACGGCAGTGTGCTCGCCACGAATCGCATCTTCCACATCGCTGCAGGCAAGACCACTACCCTACCCTTACAGCTTCGCCATAACGACACCGATGTGAGCATCATCGGCTCGTTCGACTCGGAGTCGCGTTTCCAGCTACTGCCAGGTTTCATGAAAGACGGCAACAAGGAAGTGAAGATTGCCAACGACCCCGTAAGCATTCTCTCGCAGACGGGACGCGGCTACTTCGTCGTCGGAGTGCTGGGTGTAGGCCAAGAACCCACCAACCACGCACTGCGCGACATTGCGAAGGCGAAGGCCGACCTCGACAAGTGGGGACGTCCGCTGGTGTTGCTCTTCGAGAGCGAGGGCGATGCCCGCCAGTTTGCCCGCGAGAATTATGGCGACATGCCCGCCAACGTTGTCTATGGCATCGACACGAACGGCAGCATCCGCAAACAGATTGCCGCACAGATGAAACTGCAGAATGGCGGTCAGCTTCCGCTCTTCGTCATTGCCGACACCTTCAATCGTGTTGTCTTCTTCTCTGAAGGATACACCATCGGCCTCGGCGACCAGCTCGTGAAGGTGAGTAGCAAGCTCTGACATGCTCCATCATAGACATTAGCCAATGTAGGGACGCGGCGTGCCGCGTAAATGGAGGGAGAAAAGAATCCAATAACGCGGGCACGCCGCGTCCCTACATCCATTTGATAAACAACCAATATGCAATAAAAAGAGCTGCCCCCGAAAGTAAACTTACTCTCGGGGGCAGCTCTTTATTGTTACCTATACTTATCGGATGCGGTCGGCGGCACGAACGAGTCGCTCGTCGGCCCTGATGCCCTTGTAAGCCAAGTAGTTGAGAACAGCCGCCAGGAACGGAAGTACCGATGGCCACGACTGCTGCAACTCGCCAATGGAGGTGAGCTGGAAGTACTTGTAGTAGGCGAAGAGCACCATCCACACCAGCAACATGAAGATGTTGAACGAGCACAGACGGGCTTGCAACTTGCGATTCTTGAACAGATAGATAGCCACAAACGCCACAATAGCCGGAATAGCCAATGCGATGAACAAAGGCAGATAGGCAAAATTGTAGCTGGCGCTGTTGCCCTCGGTCTGCACGAGTGCCATGTTGTAGAGCACAGGCTCGACGCCCATGCCCTGCAGCTGCAGCGTTCCAAGCGGCAGACAGAGGCATACGATGCATGCCACAACTGCCAGGAACAGATAGATGGTTTGTTTGCGCTGTATCATGGCTT
>JAFPZD010000064.1 GCA_017417465.1 Prevotella sp.
GAGGCATCCCAGATGCGGAAGCTGATGGGCTTGCCGGCATCGGTGTCGCCGTTGCCATAGACGGTCATCGTCACGTAGGCTGCGCCGCGCACCCGCTCGGGTGACGCCACGCCACGGCATTCGTCGCCGATGAAGGCAGCCACCATGCTCTCCGAGTTTTCTATCAGTATGCCGCCGATGCGCACCTGTCCGATGTAGTTCATCTGGTGCTCATACAGCGTCGGGTCAACGGTCCACTGAGGTTTCTCGCCGCGCACCTTCATCACGATGCGCATCGGCTCCTGTATGCCGTTGTTGCCCTGCAGACCGATGGTCGCGTCGTAGTTGCCCACGGGTGTCAGCGGGTTCACCTGGAAGCGCAGCGTCTTCGTCCTGAGCGGGCTCACCTCGTCGCTGCGCTCGCTATCTACGAGCGAGAGCCACTGCGGCATATTATATAAGGTATAATACTCCGTGCTGCCACTCTTGTTCTCGATATCGACGTCGAAGGTATAGTCGTCGCCGTACTTCTTGATGACGTTCACCGAGTCCTTCGTCCACTTCAGCGTGTTCTGCTGCACGTAGGCCGTCCAGCGTATGGGCTGCGACGTGTTGCCGTGCAGGTCGTGGATGCGGTCCATGGTGATGTTCAGCGTCGTACCCTCGATGTCGCGGGGCGTGATGCCGACATCCGTCAGGTTGATGACCACCTTGCGCTCCGAAGCCACCGGCGACGCAATGAGGCGCGTCTCGTCGGGTGCGTTCTTCAGTGGCGGCGTGTGGTCCATCAGATTGTCCTTGTCGAAGATGATTTCCTTGGCCGCCCCTGCCGACAGGTTCGGAGCCATGTTTTCCATCGTCGGCACCTTCGTCACGACGCCATCCTCCTCGCCCGTCTTCTCGAACGGATAGTAGGCCACGAGTCCGCGTGAATAAACATCGGCGGTGTCGATGGTGTTGTAGATGTTTCTGAGCAGTCGGCTCTCGCTGAGTGCCGCATGCCAGATGCGCACCTCGTCGGCGAAGGCCATTATCTCGTTGCCCTTTCCCACGATGAGCCTTGAGCCCTCGATAGGCGGCACGTCGCGCTCGGCAATGACAGCCGTGCGCTGTCCGTCCAGGTAGAACGAGGCTGCCTGTCCGCGCACCACGTTCAGTGCCACATGATGCCATCTGCGCAGGTCGGGGAAGTCCTCATGGCTGGCCACAACCATCGACTTCTTACCATAGTCAAGCACTATGCTCTGCACACTGTCGTAACGCAGGCGCAGTTTCGACTCCTCTGCAGATGCGTTGGTTTCAAACACCACCTCGTCCTTGGCACCGCTCTTGTTGTACCACATCTCGATGGCGTAGCTGTCGCCCTGCCCGGTGACCACGCGTGTGATGTCGGCCTGTGCGCCCTCCGGCTTGTTGATGCGCAGCGAGTAGTTGCGGTTGTTGAGCGTCCACGAGTCATACACGGCAAAGTCGTGCGTGTGGCGGGTGTCGGCGGCAACAGAGCCGTGGCCCTCGTCCATGGGCCAGTAGTTGGCCAGTCCGTAGATGTAGTTATCCTTGGCCTGATACTTGGTGGCGGCGGCCTCGTGTACGTCGTGGCAGATGTTATGGAGGCTCAGCCCGTGTATGTCAGCCCAGATGTATCCTAAGTAAAGGTGGTTGTCCGTAGCGTAGTTCACCACTTGCACGTTCTGTGTGGTCACGGGCTCGTTCTCAAACAGGTCGACGGTGGTCTCGCCATACTGTGCCAGGATGTCGAACGTCATCTTGGCGGCATTGTAGCTCAGGGCAAAGAACACCCACTCGTCTTTCGGCACTATATCCGTGCTTTCAAACTGTGCGTTGGCAATGGTCACCTTCACGTGACCCGCGTCGTCGATGCCCAGCGCGAAGTTGTCCGTGCCGGCTCCCTGGTGGAGGATGGTGCCCGGGTCGTGCCAGTTGAGCCAGAAGTCCATGGCGAAGTCGCCCTTCAGGAACACGGGGTTCACCGTCCTCGGCATATCGAGGAAGGGGATGATCTGGTAGGCCACGTCGTGGTTCACCTCGCTGTTGTTCAGTTTGGCGGTGACGATGATATTGTCCGCGTTGACGTAGCCCGGCACGATGTCCTCGTTGAACTCGATAGCCAACTGGTCGCCGTAGCCCAAAATGCCGTTGGCGGGCGCCGGCGTGTAGAGGTTGCGAGGACGTGTCATGTCCTTGATGACGGTAATGATGTCGCTATACACCTGAATATTCTCGTTGCCGTAGGGAGTAGTGGTGAAGGCGCGGAACTCATACGAGCCCTCAGGATAGGCGAGGTCGCTCAACATCTTCACAGCATATGGAATGTCGCCCGTGGCAGGCATCAAGCTGAAGGCAGTGCTAGTCGAATCGGCCTTATCTGTCACCCAAGTGTGAAGGTCAACCCACTGCGTGTTACCCTGGAAGCGGTATTGCACGCCTACGTTCTTCAGGTTCTTGAACTGGCGGTTGAAGCCTTTCACCTTCATCTCCAACTTGGCACTGTCCGTGCTGCAGTTCAGCACCGGTTCACTGATAGCCAGTTCGACGGCCGACGAAGAGGGTTTGAAATGTACGCTCAGCTTGGCGATGTCGTGAATCTTGGTGGACTGGTAGGCCGACGAGAACCAGAGTTCAATGTTCTCGTAGTCGAGCACACTCTGGTCGGTCTGACGCACAGTAATCACCTTCTTCACTGTCTCGCCGGCAGGGATGTAGATGCCGCGACCGCTGGCTGGCACGCCGTCCATCAGTATCTCCAGTCCCTGCTGGTTGGAACCTTCCGCTATCGATAGTTGATAGGTAAAGTCGAAGCCCTGCGTGGTGGTGCTGGCGTTCGACAGGTGCAGCGTAAACTGTCCTGCCTGTCCGGCAGGCACGTCGGTCAGCACGGCACTCTTGGCGGCAATGGTACCGTCGGTACTGATTTGAATGTCGGGATGCTCCATCTGCTCCGTTCCGTTCGATAGTGTGTGCTGTCCCGGTTCGTAGTATTTCGTCTTCTCCTCGGCCTCGTATGGGTTGTAACTCTGTCCGCCGAAGAGGAAGAAGATATCGCTCCAGCCTGCTTGAGACTTGTAGATATCGACCGAGAAATCAGTACCCTTGTTGCCGTCGTCAAATACATAGTCGAACTCGGCATAACTGCTTTCCTTGTCGCTTTCCGTCTCTGTACGCGAATAGCCGTTCTCCGTATCCACAGAGAATACGGCCTTGAACTGAACGCCCGAAGCCTCGTCCTTGTTCGTAGATCCCAATTTGATGATGCCTCCCAAGGTGTGCGAATGGGTGAACTTGTCAACGGTGGTCTCATCATTCTTGTTGGTGTAGGTATAGCTGCTGCCACCATCAAACGACACATTGCGCAGCCAGTTCTTGACATTGGCCATCGACTTCACCTTGTCGCGCTCGTTGTTGGCAATGGTCTGCTTCCAGCTGTCTATTTGGTTGTTACACCACTGTACCTTGTCCTCTGCCACAAACTCTTCCTTGATCTTCCATTCCTCCGGTATCACCATAACGTAGGTACCTTCTGCTCCGTAGTTATCATCGTCCTTATTGAGCCAGGTGGCAAAGAGCACGTCGCTGGTGTTGTTGACAAAGGCGCGTGCCTCTGCCTCGGTAGCAAAGTGCTGTGTCAGATAGCTGTTGCGTGTCTCTTCCCACTTGGGAATCATCACGTTTTCTATTTCATTGGCCGAATACATGAAGTTCGTCGTCACGCTGTCGCCCAGGCTCACCGCTACGTCGTCCTTCAAGGTGAATGGTGCACTTTCGTTTTCGCGGAAGAAGCCCACCTTACGGCATTGTCCCATCAGCAGGTTCGTAGAATAGCCGATATAGACGTCGCCATTCGAGCCTACGAAGGTGCTGCCGGTGCTGGTCGATACATCCTGTGTGGCGGTGGTTGTCCACGATCTCTCGGTCGATGACGTTGCCGTCCATTTGTAGTGCAGTCCCAAGCCGTAGTCGAAGGTGTGGTCCAGGTCTGTCGATTGCATGACGAGACCGATACCCGCCATTGTCTTGATGTGGGCACCCAAATTCACCGTGTTGGTAATCTTCTCGTCGCCATAGCCGCCATCGGCCACCGACGTTACGTGCGATGTCACGGAGCCACGCTTCCACACGGTCTTCGACTTGGCGCCAGGCGGGTCGCGCAGCACCATCAACACATTGTCGGGACCATTCGTCACGAAGTTGTTGCCCAGCGGCAGACTGCCCACCACGATGGCGTCGAGTGACACAGGAGAGTACGTGCGGTTTTGGCGAACCAGCGTCACGCTGACATGACGTGTGTAGGGACTGACCACGTTGGGGGCTCCAGCATTGAACTGTATGGTGGAACGACCCAACGAGTCGAGCACCAGCTGGTTCTTCTTCAGGTCGTACACCTGGCCGGGCTGCAAGCCGCTGTTTTCATTCTCCACCACGCAGATCACCGACTGGTCGCTGCTCATCTCGTTGCCGATGGTGAGCACCTGTCCGATGAGCGGGATGGTGTCTGTCACAGCCTCACTGCCGTCGTTGTTCGTGTAGGTTTCATAGCCATAGAACGACAGTTTGTAGGAATCGCCCATCTTGTAGATGGGGTATCCGTACTTGTAGGTCACCGAGCCGTTGTCTGCTTGCGTCCAAAGGTCGCTGACGGTGAACTTGCCTAATGCGTCCTCATCCTCGTAGGTCTGCACACCGAAGATGCCCTTGTCCATATCCGGCTGCGTAATCTCTACCTGCGGTTGGGCATAATAGGTCTTCACCATCTTCGTGTGGTACTTATAATAGTTA
>JAFPZD010000065.1 GCA_017417465.1 Prevotella sp.
CAGATAACTGACCGTTCCGCCTACGCCATACCTCGTTTCCAGATATCCCATCCCCACATAGCGGTATTTGTCTGCCAATGCCGAGGCAGAGAAAGACCAACGGCCCAGATTCTGATACAGCGTCAGGGAGCCAGACTCACGATCGAGCAATCCCGGCATCGAGTCAGCCCAGCCCGAAACGCCAACGAACGCTCCTCGCCAAGGGTTGAAAAGACGCGTGCTGTTAAGGGTATTGATCTGCCAATCGCCGCGCCGGCTGTCATAAAGTGCCCTGTTGTCTGTCAGTTTGATGACATCTTCTGACAACTTCAGTGGCATCATCGGTTTCATGAAGGATTCTCTGAAGTATAGCGAAGAGTCAGCAAGTGGCGTATTCACTTCATCCACATCCGTTTGTCTGCCCGACATGACACTGTCGTTCACTTCCGTCTGTGCTGACATCCCCGTCACCATCACGGACAGCATTGCTATGATCAACTTCCTTTTCATCTATCTGACGGCAAAGATACTTCCTTTTCCAGAAACCGCCAAAACTTTGTCACAAAAAACTTGCATCGTATTAAAGATTTTCGTATATTTGCAGCAGAATTGCAATGTTTAACAAATACCTGATGATTATGAAAGTAGGAATTCCAAAAGAGATCAAGAACAATGAGAACCGCGTGGGAATGACCCCTGCGGGAGTGGCAGAACTGACACGTCGCGGCCATGAGGTGAGCGTACAGCACACGGCCGGCGAGGGCAGCGGATTCTCCGACGACGAGTATGTGAAGGCCGGGGCAAGGATTCTGCCGACGATCGAGGCCGTGTACCGTGAGTGCGACATGATCGTGAAAGTGAAGGAGCCCATCGAGCCTGAGTATGAACTGGTGCGCAAGGGTCAGTTGCTTTTCACCTATTTCCATTTTGCTTGTGAGAAGGAACTGACAGAGGCGATGCTCAAGAGTGGTGCTGTCTGCTTAGCCTATGAGACGGTGCAACTGCCCAACGGCTCACTCCCGCTACTGCAGCCCATGAGCGAGGTGGCAGGACGCATGGCAACGCTCAACGGTGCCTACTATCTGCAAAAGACGAAAGGCGGCAAGGGTAAGCTGATCAGCGGCGTACCTGGTGTAAGTCCTGCAAAGGTACTGGTACTCGGCGGCGGAGTCGTGGGTGAGGCTGCCGCACGGATGGCGGCTGGATTAGGGGCCGAGGTGACGATTGCCGACATCTCACTGCCTCGTTTGCGCCAACTCGACATCGAGACTCCTCCAAACGTGCATACTCTCTACTCGTCTGAGCACAACATCCGGAAGCAACTGCCGACGGTGGACATCATCGTGGGCAGCGTGCTGGTGCCTGGCGACAAGACGCCACACCTTATTACAAAAGAGATGCTCAAGCTGATGGAGCCAGGAACGGTGCTCGTCGATGTGGCTATCGACCAGGGCGGATGCTTCGAGACCTCACGCCCCACGACCCACAGTGAGCCTGTGTACATCGAGGATGGCATCGTACACTACTGTGTGGCGAACATCCCCGGTGCCGTACCCAACACCTCTACCCTCGCCCTCACCAATGCCACCCTGCGCTATGCTGTCGCTCTGGCCGACAAAGGCTGGCAACAGGCATGCAAGGATGATCCTGCCTTGGCAAAGGGACTGAACATCGTGGAAGGAAAGGTAGTGTATAAAGCCGTTGCCGACGTGTTCGGACTACCATACGAAGCGTTGTCATAAGACGGATCAGACCACCCCTGGCCCCTCCTACTCAGGAGGGGAAAGGCACGATGAAATAGGAGCCGCACGTGCGACTCCCATTTCATAGCCACCTGAATCTCACAGGTTCAGGATGGGATCAAGCACAATCGAACCTGACCCCGATGTACTATTTCTTGGCCAGGATAATCTTGGCGACTTCGTTGATGTCGGCATCGGTGATCTGGCCGTTGCCGTCGATGTCGGCGTTATTCTTCTTGAACTTCGCAGAAGGCTGACCCTTCATCTCATTGACCATCTCCACGATGTCGGCAGCGTCCACCTTGTTGTCGCCGTTGGCGTCGCCCTTGAGGCCGATCTCAAACGTGGCCGAGCCGCTGACGGTATAGTTGCCGCCGTCCTTGTCGGTGATGGTCACGGTGGCCGTACCCACATTCGTATTGTTGCTATAGCCGACGGTGTACTCTGAGGCCGGTATCACCGTCTGGCCGTCCAACACCGACACCGCTGGCGTCTTGGCCGTGCCGTCGTAGAAATAATAGGTCTTCTCCAGAGCGACGGGCGGATTTTTGACGGTCTTTGCTTTGACATTGAGCGTATAAGACACTGTACCTGGCTTGTAATCAGTGTTTTTGTCAGCGAATGTGGCCGTGATGACAGCCTGCCCGACTTTCTGTATATTCACCTTTCCCGTCTCGGCATTCACGGTAGCAACCTTCTCGTCGCTGCTTGAGTAGGTTACCGTCAAGCTGTGGGGATTCGTCAGCGCAGGTTCAAAATCAGTCGTACCATAATATGTATCCACTACATCTTTCTCGAATGACAGGTCATTCTTTTGGTAGATTCTTTCAAACGTGACGTTGATATCAGTTGAGGAGTTTCCTGTACTCCATTTTGCTTTAAAATCTGCGAGTTTATCTTTATCCACATGGCATACCGTTGCCTTGTCAGCCTTGAAGTCATTACAATCACCATCAGTCCATTCTAATTTAGCAGGGTCGGCATAGCAGTACACGTCTGTTATATTGGTGC
>JAFPZD010000066.1 GCA_017417465.1 Prevotella sp.
AAAAGTCAAGGCAGCCAATACAATGGCTGCCTTGATAATAAGAGTAGTTACAGAAACTTCCAATTAATAACCTGCATTCTGCTTCCATGTAGGATTCAGATTCAGGATGTCCTTGTGGATCGGAGCGATACGACAGGTTTTTATGGAGAATTGGGGAGAGCCTTCGACTATTTTCTCAGGGCAGCTGGAGAGCTGATGGCCATGGGTTATCGCATCGAGACCCCCAAGCTTCTGAAAACCAAACAGGGGCAGGAGTTCATCTATACTGAAATCTAAATAAATGAAAATCGTGCTACTGGTGCTACTGAGGCCTGTAACTTATTGATTATCAATCAAAGTACGGTGCAGGATAGGCTCAAAATCGAGCTACTATCCTGCACTGATGGTGCTACTGAAGACGCTTTTTGTGCTACAAGGATGCGTTTTCGCGTAATTTCAGGTAGTAACCTCGAATGCCGTTGTTGGCGCCCTTGGGCCAGCGGAGGGCTTTGATGGCCTTACCAAGTGCCTTCAGGGTGGGCACATCCTGGGTCTTGAGGTGCTTGGATAGCTCCTGCTGGATGTCGATGATGCGCCATAGATTCTCTTTGGTGTGCTCTTTGACTGGCTCGAAGAGACTGGGAAGGACACCTTCTGTAGACGATTCCTCCATGAACGACTGGTTGTGCTCACGTATCTCGTGCTCGTCCTCAGAGGTGAACCAATAGAGACAATCAGGATCCTTTAGTTCTGTAACAGCCTGGGCATACAGCTGTTTGTAGTTGATGCGCTCCGTCATGTCGATTTCGCCCTTCACCTCCACACAGAGATAACGACGGTTGCCCTCTGCCGAGGAGAGCGGCGTGGGGTCGTTGGTGGTGGCGATGAACGAACAGAGGCGTGGGGTCATCGTGTACTCCGCCGAGCGCATCTTGCGCATCTGCACATCCTTTTCCGTCAGCAGTCGCTTCACTTTGGCTTGTTCACGAGGGGTCTTTGCGTTGAACTCATCGATGCAGACGAGCCACATACGACCCAGTACGCGCTCCACCTGTTCTGCATTCTGCATCTTGATGTCGTCCATATAGTACTCGCGCATCGAGGGCGGCAGGATGTTCTTACAGAAGATAGACTTCTTGATACCCTCGCCACCAATGAGCATGGGCACCATCGAGTTACCATAGTCGCGATTGATGTTCATGGCCTGAGCCACCATTGCCAAGAACCAGCGATGGAAATATTGGGGCCATAGCGGATAATCAGTAGGCAAACGACGGGCAAAGTCCTCGATATAGTTCTGCTTGCCATCCCAATCGCCACAACCTGCCAGGAACTCATGCACAGGGTTGTAGTCTGGAATATGGGCCGATTCGATATAGATGCGGATATCGTTCATCCAACTCTCGCCGCCTTCCTTCATCTGTTCCACCACGATGCTCTTCAGCTGACGATCCGTCAAGGGCTGCCACTGACTGAAACTCAGGTCGTTAGGCCGATATTCCGTCATCTGTTTCACCACGTTGTAACGCAACTGATAGCGACGCTCAAAGAAGTCCTCGATGAAACGAATGATACGTTCCTTTTCGTTCATCTGTGAGAGTGTCTTGCCATTGTAGGGCTGGACGTAGGTTTCACGGAAGATCTTGCGGATAAGGTCGTCGCCAAGTGGCTTGAAACGATGATCCCATGTCGTCCTTTTGGTACAGGCCTCTTCCTCTAGTCCTGCCTTCTGACAATAGCCCGCCAGAAGTACCAGCGCATGCTCCATATCCTGAGAACTCTCGCTGAGAGCCTTCTTCAAACAGGTATAGAACTCCAACTTGTAACGCTCGCGCTCATCAGAGTCTGGGAACCAATACACCGTACCGTTGTCATCCGCTTTCGTTCCCTCATAAGGCGTTAGCACACCCTCATCATCGTGGATGACGGGTAGGGCAGCAGCCTCTGGCTGGTAATAGAGCTGAGGATCATAGCTCAATCTGCAACCTCTTGCCAGCGAGGGTTCGCCAATCACAAGATCGCACTGAACGAGGGCCGTATAGAGTCGCGCAGCCGTCTCCTGAGCCTCCTTCAGAAAAGCGAGGTATCTGGGAGCGTCGAGGTGATCGTCGCGGTTGCTATCGCCTGATTTCCAAGGTGTTGCACCACCACTATACTCGCAACGCACCAGCACCTTCAGCGTCACGCCACTCACACCCGCAAAAGCCAGAAGGGTATAAGGCACTTGCGCCACCAGCCGCTTCAGTTCGCTGATGCGTCGCAAACCCTCAGGACAAGGGATCGTCAGCAACAACAGTTGTGTGAACGACGTGGGGTGTTCGAAGCCGTTTTTGCCAAACGTTGCAGAGAAAAGCAGGTAGGGCAGACGGTCTGCGTCCTTCAGCATATACCTTGGAGCCCCCTTCTCCATCATCAGTCGTGAATGGAGGGCTACGTTCTGTATGCGTTCTGCATCGACTTTAATGGTTTCAGAGCGCATGCGCTCCACGATGGCATCCAGCTCTGTTGATACCGGCGAGCCAAACTCGCCGTATCTGGTCTTGATCTTTGTTATTTTCATGTAATCTGTTGGTTTTTCTTTTCAGCTTACAAAGGTACAAAAAAATATCCGTATTTGCAAATAAAACGGGCATTAATTTTTGATGGAAAGTATACTTTATGTTGTTGGAGATAGTCTCTATGCATCAAAGAGACTATCCCTTACTGGGGTAAAGTCTTATCCCTACAGGGGTAATACCCTATCTAAGCAGGGAGTAAGTGCCGTTTAAACTTCCTTGCGCCTATGCCCAAAATACCTTGTGCCTATGCCCAAAACACCTTGCGCCTACGCCCAAAATAGAAGTGCTTAATTTTCAGTGAGTTACAAATAGGTTTTTCTGGTGCATGATCAGTAGCACGATAGTAGCTCGATTTTGGCCCTATCCTGCACCGTACTTTGCCTGATTATCAGATAGTTACAAGCCTCAGTAGCACCAGTAGCACTATTTTTATTTTTTAAACTTCTGTATAGATGAACACCTGACCCTGTTTAGTCTTCAGAAGTCTGGGGTTCTCGCCCTTACACCACTCGTTAAGCAGCTTGCGGGCAGAGTAGTAAGTGAGATTCGAAGCTATGGCGAAGCGCTGGACAGTGGTGTAACCTCCATCACCCAACTGCTGCCGAAGCACCTTTTCGAGCTGTTGTTTGTCGGCCAGTACCTCCTGCGTATTCGGGTTGTTGGCCCTTCGGAAGCCGCGCGACCACTTTTCCAGTTCCTTGTTCCACAGCTTTCCTGGGTTATAGTCCACTCCGTCGAACACCACATCCCTTCCTGTCACTTCATCTGGGTTGGTAATCTCGCGCAGCAGTCTCAACCTTGGGGCAAACGAGCCGATGGGCGTCTCAATGCGATAACCCATGGCCATCACCTCACCAGCCGCCCTGAGGAAATAGTCGAAGGCTCGCCCCAGCTCTCCATAGAGTGAATGGTAGTTACGGTTGCAGTAATCCTCCAGTCCCTTCATCGACAGTTTCATATTTCCTGCCGGACGCACATAAACTATTTTCTTACCGTCCTTTCCCTTGGCGGGGGAAGGATGGACCTCAAACAACATTCCGTCTTTCTTTCTTGGCATATCGCGTGTACCTTATTAATAATTAAACGGCTGCAAAGGTACAACATTTATTCGATTGTACCAAAAAAAATAGGGCGGTCGAAAATAGCAACCGCCCCAACTTTTCACTTTTCACTTCTCTCTTTTCACTTCTTAATAGCCATTGTTCTGAGTCCACTTCGGGTTCAGGTCGAGCATACTGCCGTTGATGGGGAACACACGGCGGGTCTTCTCGAAGTTGGCTGTGGGGAAGTCCTTGTAGTGGGGGAACCACTCATCCTCGAAGTGTCCGAAACGGATCATGTCGGCACGGCGCAGGTTCTCATCGAAGAACTCACGGCCACGCTCCTCATAAATATCCTGCAGGGTGGGGTTGCTGGTCAGCAACTCTGCACCGGCATAGGCGCGGACCTGGTTCACGAGATCCTTGGCTTCAGAAGAGCTGCCCTGACGGGTGAGAGCCTCGGCCTTAGTCAGCAGAATCTCGGCATAGCGCATCAGAGGAATGTCGTTCGACTGGTTACGACCGTTGGCGAAGTCGGCACGAGTGACGTGCCACTTGGTGTTGCGGCAGCCCTGGCGCCATCCGTCGAGGTTATCACCTACGTTGATAGTGAAGTCCTTCTCCACCAGATTGATCTCGCGGCTGATCTTCAGCGGGTTGCCCTCCTTGTTGAGACAAACCTCAGAGGTGGGCAGCAGGGTTGAAGGATCGAGCACGTAAACCGTGTTCTCATCGCTACCTGTGCTGTAGCGGTAGTCGTCGAGGTTCTCCGAGAGGCCGATGATGAGCTTGTTGCGCTCGTCGCCCTTCAGGTCGAACAGCTTCACGAATTCCGGTGTCATCGTCACGTAACCGCCACCTGAGTTGGTGAGTGCCTCGCCATAATAGCTGGGCTTCAGATTCTTGATATCCTTATAGCTGTGCGAACGGCCATACTGCATGCCAGTGGCACCAGTGGTGTGGTATGGCATGGCATAGATGAAGTCCTTGATGGTGCCGGCCTCTACGCGCTCTGTGTTGTCAGAAGCGAACTTGAAGCGGTAGGCATCGGGGCCGAGTTCGAACTTACCAGACTGGATGATCTCGTTGCAAACTGAGATACAGTCGGCCAGCTTCTCGTTGGTAGCGGTAGCAGCATCGTAGTTCTCGACTGCCGAGGCGGTGAACACGGGCCAGTTGATATACAGGCGGGCCAGCAGGGCCTGGGCCATATACTTGTTGGGCTTGCCGTAGTTCTCGCCGGTGGTTTCTGTGGTCAGCTGCGGGATAATCTCCTTCAGCTCACTCTCAATCCAGCGGGCTACATCGCCACGGGGCTGACGGGCCTCGAGGTCGATCTGGTCAGCCAGGGTAGCGTCGTTGATGGCCACGTCGCCCCAGCAGTCCATCATGATATAAGTAAAGTATGCGCGCATGGCGCGGGCAGGAGCCTTGTAGGAGTCGTCGGCATCGCTGTTGATGACCTCGTTGGCCTTCACCACGCCAGATGCCAGAACGGTCATCCAGTCGATGGATGCGTCGGAGTAGGCGAAGTTGTGCAGGCTGGGGTGTGCATAGGCACCGTTGTCATACCAGTTACCACCGTACGATACAGCCGTGTATTCATCACTTGAAAGTGCCAGTCCCTCCATATAGCGGCGACCGAAGCAGTCGCGCATCTGGAAATAGATACCCGAGAGCTGTGCCTCGAGAGCAGCCTCACTATTGGGATAAGAGGTATATTGCGACTCCACGGCAACGTCCAAGTCAGTACATCCGACCGTCAGAGCGGCAAAGGCTGCTGCGAAAAATATCTTGATATTTGTTTTCATATCGCTTTCGTTTTCTTAATTCTTAATTCTTAGCTCTTAATTCTTAGAAGTTAACCCTTACGCCAGCCATGAAGGTACGAGTGTGAGGATAGTTGCTCCAACGGTAGTCAACACCAGGTGAGAGTCCACCCATATTGACTTCAGGATCAAGACCCTTGTAGCCAGTAATGGTGAATACATTGTTGCAGGTAGCATATACTTGCAGGGTCTGGAGCCAGTCGCCGAGTTTATCGAAGGTATAGCCGATAGAGAGGGTCTGCAGACGGAAGTAGTCGCCCTTCTCCAAGAAGCGGTCCGACGGGATGTTACTCAGGTTGTCGTTGACGGAACGATCGGTGATGAATTCCTTCAGCACGTTCTTACCGCCGGCAAAGAAGTCGGGTGCCGTGTAGTGGGCACGTGAGCCGTTGTAGATCTTGTTGCCGAAGACACCGGTGAAGAAGAGGGTCATGTTCCAGTTCTTGTAGCTCAGGGTGTTGTTCCAGCCGAGGTTCAGCTTGGGCTGGGCACTGCCTGCGATATATCGGTCGCGGCGGTCATCGGGCGTACTGGTTGTCTCACCGGTCTTGTTGCCGTTGTCGTCGAATACATAGTAGGTAGCCTTACCATCGTCGCCATAGCCTGCGAAAGCATGCAGATAGAAGGTTCCGAGAGGCTCACCCTCCATAACGCGCTGGGTATAGCCGTTGGCCGATACACCTGCTACCATCGGGTCGCCCTGAGTAAAGTAGCCCACCTCGAACTTGTCGTTCGACAGCTTGACGACCTTGTTGGCGTTATGAGCCAAGTTCAGCGTGGTCATCCAGTTGAAGTCCTTTGTGCGGATAGCATCGAAGTTGATGGTGAACTCGATACCCTTGTTGGTAATCTCACCCACGTTGGCGGCGATGTTGTCGAACGGATAGATGACGGTAGATACAGGATAGTTCCAGATCAGGTCCTTGGTCTTCTTGTTGTAGAACTCAATGCTACCGTTGATGCGGTTCTTGAGGAAGGCATAGTCGATACCGACATTGAACATGCCTGTCGATTCCCACTTCAGGTCGGCATTGGCCAGCTTCGTGGCACCGAGGATGGCCCAGCTGTTGCCGCCATAGACGAAGGTAGAGCCGGTAGCACCATAGGTGGCTACTGCTGTATAGGCACCGAAGCCGAGGGCATTACCGCTGATACCATAACCCAGACGGAGTTTCAGGTTGTCGAAGAAGTTCTGGTTCTGCATGAACGGCTCCTCCGTGATGTTCCAGGCTGCTGATACAGAGGGGAAGGTACCCCAGCGGTGACCGTCGCCGAATACCGACGAACCGTCGCGGCGGATGGTAGCCTGCAGCATATAGCGGCTATTGTATGAATAGCTGGCACGACCATAGAAGGAGATGTTGCGGACAGTCTCTTTGGTACCGCTCTGGACGGCGGGCATACCATCGATGGTTCCTGCGTATGTCAGCTGGTTCCACTTCAGATAGTCGTCGAAGAAGTTGTGTACAGTCAGACCGAAGCCGTCGCTCGTCTCCTTCTGTTCCCAAGAATAACCAGCCATCAGGGCGAGCTTGTGAACCTTGGCGATAGTCACGTCATAGTTCAGGTAGGTCTCGAATGTCTGCTCCTTGCCGAAACCGGTATAGCGGTTGGCTGTACCGTTATAGGCATTATAAGGCACCAGCTGGGTGTCGTGGGAGTGATAAGAGCTATAGGTGCTCTGGTTGTTGCTGAAAGAGTAGTTGGCATTCCAGTTCAGGCCCTCGATGATGTTCAGCGTACCCTTGGCAATAATCTGGTTACGCTTCCAGATGGTCTCCGACGTATCCTCATTGATCATGGATACGGGGTTGTAGTTGGCAGAGCCGTCACCGAGTGTCCAGCTACCGTTAGTCTTAACGGAGTTCGTCGGGTTAAAGTAGTTCATAGCGTCAAGAACAGAAGCTCCCGTGTCACCCATGGGTACACCTACGTGCTTGCCATACATGGAGTTCAGACCGATAGAGAGTTCCAGACGGTCCTTCAGGATCTTGGTGCTCAACAGCGAGCGTACGTTCAGACGGTACATGTTTGAGCCGTCAATGACACCCTGACGGTTCATATAGTTGATAGAACCCATATACTTGGTCTTGGCTGAGCCACCGGTAATCGATACGTTGTGGTTGTGGCTGATACCTGTACGGAGCACTTCATCATGCCAGTCGGTGTTGCCACTCTTGTCATAAGCATAGTCAAGACCGTTCTTCGATACGTAGCTGCGAATATCGCTGGCCGAAGCCATGTCGAGCGTCTTGGCAATCTTGTCGAATGCCACATAGCCGTTATAGCTTACATTGGTGCGTTCGGTCTTGCCGCCACTCTTAGTAGTGATAATGATCACACCGTTGGCAGCCTTAGAACCGTAGATAGCGGTAGCGGTAGCATCACGGAGCACGTCGATGCTCTCGATATCGTCGGGAGCCACCATTGAGATGTCTACACCGGGGATACCGTCGATGACATAATAAGGCTGCATGGCTGCACCCTCACGGAGTGAAGAAGCACCACGGAGCGTGATGGAAGGTGTACCGTTGGGGTCGCCAGAGGTGGTAACGGTCAGACCAGCCACCTTACCCTGCAGCATGGAAGCGGGGTCAGAGAATACACCCTTGTTCAGGTCTTTGGCGTTCACAGTAGTGATAGACGATGTTACGTCCTTACGGCGCATGGTACCATAACCTACGACCACCACTTCGTTCAAGACGGTGTTGTCCTCTTGAAGCGTTACCTTCATGCCATTACTGGCAGCGAGGGTCTGTGAAGTGTAGCCGACATACGAGAAAGTCAGCTGGGCACCCTGTTTCACTGTCAGCGTGAAGTTACCGTCGAAATCGGTAACAACTCCGTTTGAGGTTCCTGCCTCCAGTACGCTTACGCCAATGAGAGGCTCACCAGTAGCGTCCAGTACAGTTCCCGACACCTTGTTCTGTGCC
>JAFPZD010000067.1 GCA_017417465.1 Prevotella sp.
TATGGCAGGATGAGCGACTTTCTGGGTGAACGCCGCGAGGGTGACAAACGCTACGTGATGGATGTGAAGCTGAAGAAGGAATACAGCATCGGAACACTGGCCAACATCGAAGGTGGCTACGGCACCGAGGAGCGGTGGCTGGCCCGTCTCTTCGCCATGCGCTATACAGACCACTCGCGACTGGCTTTCTATGGCAATGCCAACAATCTGAATGACCGTCGCAAACCTGGACAGGACAACAACTGGACTCCAGAGCAGATGGGACAGGGTGACAGTCGTGAGCAACAGGCAGGCATCGACTATGCTATCAACGACCGCAGCGGACGTTTCGAGGTGAACGGCAATGTGCAAGTGAGCCACAGCGACCAAGACCTGACCACCGACAAAGACCGCGTGAACTTCCTGCCGCAGGGCGACACCTATGAATATTCGCGCTCCGCAGCCCGCAACAAGGACTTCAACCTGCGCACCTCGCACAACATCGACATGACGCGCAAGAAAGTCTATCTGCACTTCGAGCCAACTTTCAGCTACAGCCACTACGACCATGGCGGTTCGTCGGTCAGTGCAGCCTTCTCTGCCATGCAGCATGACGTGAGCCGAAATCTACTCGACAATCTCTATTCGGTCAATGTTCAAGATACCATTCGCCGTACCCTCATCAACCGATATAGTAAGGAAACTCTCAGCAAAGGATATAGTTTGAATGGTGGATTGACGGCACAGGGTACCATCAAGTTCAAGAACAGCAGCGACTACCTCAACCTGACGGCAGGACTGACAGGAGGCAGCAAGAAAGATGACTATTTCAACCGCTACTCCATTCGATACGGGGCGGACGGACTTACCTCTAATGCGGCCAATCAGTATTTCAAGAATCACCCTGACCGTCAGCTGGGCTATCGTGCCTTTGCAGCCTACCATTTCCGTATGAGCCAGACTACAGAAGTTTCTATCGGCTACGGCTACGAGCACCAGCACCATGAGCGCAATTCATCACTCTATCTGCTCGATACGATCTCCACCTCGCCCATCGGTGTCCTGCCCTCCGTTTCAGAGTATGAAAGTCTGATTGACCGCCGCAACAGTTATGCCAGCACCTACGACGAGGGAACACACAACATTATTCCTGCCATGGAGTGGACGAAGCAATATGAGAAAGGGAAACTATATTTCATGGCCCGCATTTTCTTTCAGCCCACCCGGCAACGGCTCGACTATGAGCGTGGCGACGTTGATACCACCATCGTGCGTAACTCCGTGAAATGGGCTTTGCCTTACTGGATTCTGAACTGGACGAGCAAGGACTACTCCTTCTCTTCCCAACTGGTGTTCAATGTACAGAGTCAGACGCCCGACCTCGTGAACATGGTCAACGTCATAGACGACACCGACCCGCTCAACATCCGCCTTGGCAATCCCAACTTGCACAATCAGCAGACCTACGAATTGAAAGGGCTCATCCGCAAGAGCAACCGCCAGCGACAAACCACGAAATCGCTTCGGCTGGAGTATAGCCACACGGCAAACGCTCTCGCCGTGGGCTACAGCTACGATGCTGCCACGGGCATACGCACCTACCGCGCCGACAACGTGGACGGCAACTGGATGACTGCTGCCACCATAGGTTACGAGACGCCGCTCGACAGGAAACGTCGCCTGACGCTCTCAACGAACACCCGTGCCGAATACCGCAACAGCGTCGATCTCATCGGCGAGAGCACAACGGGCAGTAATTTCGCCCCTGTGGAGAGCGCCGTCCACACCACCCACCTTGGCGAAGACCTCCGCCTAAGCTATAAGGTTGGCAGTTCCTCGACCGTCGGAGTGAAAGGTAACTTTGCATGGTACAACACCAACAGCGACCGCACCGACTTCAGTCGCATCAACGCCTTCAACTTCAACTACGGAGCCATTGCCACCCTCCAACTGCCTTGGCATCTCCAGTTGGCCACCGACCTCACCATGTTCAGCCGTCGCGGCTACGAAGGCAGCAGCATGAACACCGACAACCTCATCTGGAACGCACGCCTGTCGTACACCATGCTCAAAGGCCGCCTCACATGGATGCTCGACGGCTTCGACCTCCTTGGCCAACTCGACAATGTCACCCGCGTTGTCAATGCCCAGGGGCGTATCGAGACTTATACGAATGTCTTGCCTCGCTATGCACTCTTGCATGTAGTTTATAGGTTCAACAAACTGCCGAAGAAGAAATAACACGCCAGCTCCTATGCGTGTGCCTACCCGCTTAGGGCAAGTCAAATCACATATCTTTTATTTCAAAAACAATCAAAGAGCATGAGAAAAAAACTCATCACAATAATCCTCGCACTTGCCGCCATGACGGCAGAAGCGCAAGAGACTAATCAACCACACGACTCCGTTAGAGTCATCGGAAGAGTGGCCGATATGCTTACGAGTCAACCCGTGTTCGACGTCGAATGTGAACTGATGTGGGCAGCCGACAGTTCGCTCGTTGATACGCTCCGCACGGTCATGGGTGACAGCAACAACAAGCCCGCCTCGTTTGTCATATTCCACATCAAACGTCCCGGCCGTTACATCTTGCGTATGCGGAAGGACGGCTATGAAACCGCCGACCAGATGTTCGAAGTAAAGCGTTTCTACAAGGACGAGGA
>JAFPZD010000068.1 GCA_017417465.1 Prevotella sp.
GACCAGGCGCTCGTGGGCGACAAGACCATCATCTTCCGGCTGATCGATGCCGACATGTACTGGCACTTCGCCAAGAAGGACGTCAACGGCGTGGCCGAGCGTGGCATCGCCCTCCACAAGATGATACGCCTCGTCACGGCGGCAGCCATCAATGGCGGCTACCTTAACTTCATGGGTAACGAGTTCGGACATCCTGAGTGGATCGATTTCCCACGTGAGGGTAATGGCTGGAGCCACAAGTATGCCCGCCGCCAGTGGAACCTCGTCGACAACAAGGACTTGTGCTACCACTGGTTGGGCGACTTCGACCGCGAGATGCTGAAGACCATCAAGTCGGTGCGCAACTTCCAGAACAAGCCGGTGGTAGAGATATGGCACAACGACGGCGATCAGGTGCTGGCCTTCATGCGTGGCGACCTGCTCTTCGTGTTCAACTTCTCACCCACACAGTCGTTCACCGACTACGGCTTCCTCGTGCCCACCGGCTCTTACGATGTCGTGCTCAACACCGACTCGAAGGACTTCGGAGGCTTTGGCTTTGCCGACGACAGCATCACCCACTTCACCAATTACGACCCGCTCTATGTCAAGGAGCACAAGGAGTGGCTCAAGCTCTACATCCCCGCTCGCTCGGCTGTGGTGCTGAAAAAGAATTGAAGATGAGGAGTTGAGGAGGTAAAGTAGAATACCTCTGCTGCTCTGAGATCCTGCAAAAGGAACGGTTTGACGAGGGAATAGATCTATTCTACTCTACTCCTCTACTCCTTTACTCCTTTACTCCTTAAAAATAGTTCACCTTTGAGATACCACGACCCACATAAGAAGAACGGCACCATCACCATCCGCGTGATGTGTGCCGTCGTCTTTATGCTCTTCTGCTTCCTCTGGCTCTATTTGTTTCAGGGCGATGTCATGGCTTACGGACAGCATGTGCTCAGTGGGGGACAGACGCACTACGACCGCACCGTTGGCGCTGTCATTATCACTGTCGTGCTGCAACTGCTACAGTTGGGCGTCTACGGCGTTGTGCGCCTTGCACGGCGAACCCATGCGCTGACCTACCTGCCGTCGATGCTCACATTGGCAGTGCTGTCACGTGTCAGCCCCGATATGACCGTCCACTCCGTCGTCCATGGCCATTGGTGGATTGTGGTTCTCATCCTTGTGGCGTGGGGTGGGGCAGTGTGGCTCTCGCGCCACCTGCTACCGTTTGCCGACGACAACAAGGAGCTCACGGGACTCTTCTCGCAGCGGTCGTCCATCAACCTGCTGATCATGGTACTGATGATGCTGGGTGTGGTAGCCGTGAGCAATACCGAGGCTGTGTTCCACTTCAGGGCCCATGCCGAGGCGGCACTCCAGAGGGGCGATGTAGACGAAGTGCTGCGTGTGGGGAGCCGTTCGCATGAGACCGACGAGAGCCTCACCATGCTGCGCATCCATGCCCTGGCACGTCAGGGGCAGTTGGGCGAACGACTCTTTGACTACCCCATTGTTGGGCGTAGCACCGACATGCTGCCGCTGAAAGGCAGTCGCAGCCGACTGTTGGTGATGCGGCGTGACAGTCTGCTGAAGCATCTTGGAGGCCGTCCGCTTTATGCCATGGACGTCGACACCTATCTCCATGCCCTCCAGCGCGACTCGCTGGCCACGCCCCTCGTTGCCGACTACCTGCTGTGCAGCTACCTCATCGACCGCAATCTCACTGCGTTTGCCGAGGCACTTCCCACTTATTATCCTGACTCGGTGGCGCTGCCCCGCTACTACCGCGAAGCCCTACAGGTCTATCATCAGCGCGACTCCCTGCCCAAACCGGCCATGGACAACGCGGCCCGACTTCGTGCCTTCAAAGAGCAGCGCAACTCCTACTGGTTCTACTATTACTACCATTAGTGTCCGGTAAACTTATAGTCGGTACCTCATCATGCCCTGCAGGGCTAACTTATCCCCCCTAACCTCCATTTGCGTCCGAAGAGACCTCCCCTAACCCCTCCTGTAGGAGGGGGATAAGTTACCTTTTCCGCTGCAGGTCTAACTTATCCCCTTTTCAGTTGCAGATCTAACTTATCCCCCTCCTACAGGAGGGGTTCTTCGCAGAGCGAAGCGGCAAAGCCGAGCGAGGGGAGGTCTCCACCGCCGCAAAACCGAGCGAGGGGAGATCTCTTACGGAAGTTTCTAACGACCAACTACTTCACCTCTTCACCTTCTCCACTCTCTTTGTCACCCCGATGGCGCCCGTGGGACAAACCAGGCGGCACAGGTGGCAGCCCACGCACTTCGCGCCGATGATGCGCGGCTGTCGGGTCTCGGCGTCGAAGGCGATGGCCTGATGGCCGCCATCCTGACACGAGATGTAACAGCGTCCGCAACCGATGCAGCGCTCACGGTCAATCTTTGGATAGACCTTCGTCTCGCGGTCGAGGGCAGAGGGTAGCACAAAGTTAGGCAGCATCTCGCCCACGAGCTCCTCCAAACGTTCGACGCCTCGCTCCGCCATATAGGTCTGCAGGCCCTGCACGAGGTCGTCAATGATGCGGTAGCCATACTGCATCACCGCCGTACACACCTGCACGTTGCGGCAGCCCAGCTGTATGAACTCCAGGGCGTCGCGCCATGTCTCTATGCCACCGATGCCGCTCAGCTCCACATTCTTCATAATCTCGTTCGCAGCCATCTCGTAGATGTAGCGCAGGGCGATGGGCTTCACGGCCTTTCCCGAATAGCCCGACACCGTCAGCTTGCCGCTCACGGCAGCCTCTGGCGACATCGTCACGCTCTTGATGGTGTTGATGGCCGAGATGGCATCAGCACCGGCGAAGAAGGCCGCCATGGCGGGCTTGTAGATTTGCGTGATGTTAGGCGTCATCTTGGGAATGACGGGAATCTTCACGCTGCGCTTCACGTGAATGGTGTAGATGGCCACCAGTTCCGGGTTCTGCCCCACGTCGCTGCCCAGACCGGCCAGGCGCATCTGCGGGCACGAGAAGTTCAGCTCCACGGCGTCGCAGCCTGCCGCCTCGGCCATCTTTGCCAGCTCAATCCACTCCTCCTCGGTTTGGCCCATGATCGAGGCCACCACAATCTTCCTGGGGTAGTTCTGCTTCAGGCGGCGCAGGATGTAGAAGTCCACCTCGTAGGGATTCTCGCTGAGCTGCTCCATGTTACGGAATCCGGCGAACGTCGTGCCCTCCTTCACCGCGTCGAAGCGTGGCGACACCTCGCGGATGTCCTGCTTGCAGATGGTCTTGTAGAACACGCCGCCCCATCCCATGTCGAAGGCCTTCGCCACCATCTCGTAGTTGGTGCAGACGGCCGACGAGGCCAGGAAGAACGGGTTCTCGCAATGGATGCCGCAGAAGTCAATGTTCAGTTTTGATTGACCATTGACCATTGACCATTGACCATTATTGGCTGCGCCTTCGGAGGCGGAGCAATGTTCAATGTTCAATGTTGAATGTTCAATGTTGAACAACTCCTTGATCCTTATCGGCCTGTCATAATGAATACAGGCCTGCTCGGCACGTTCAAGGTCGGCCTCGCTGCACCCGTCAACCCACTGCCGGGCGTTCTTGGCATTATCAAAACGAATGGCTCTGATAGCCCGTGCCGGGTCTCCCGTCTTACACGCTTTCGTGCAGGGAGCATCCTCACACAGCAGGCAGCGTGCAGCCTCTTCTTGAATACGTACCATAGTCGTAACTCGTTTGTTGATTATTTTGTTGAGAAAAGTCTAGTTTTATTCGATGGTGCCCACTCGTCGCCGTCACAGCCGGGCAGTCGCCCACTGTGCTTGCGGTGCTGGGGCCGAGCGTCACTGACACGCAAGCAGGAACGCCTCGGCACGGCGCAGGTCGTCGGGGGTGTCGATGCCCACGGTCTCCACGTCGGTGAGGCCCACGCGGATGCGGTAGCCGTTCTGCAGCCAGCGCAGCTGTTCCAGGCTCTCGGCCTTCTCGAGCGGGCTCTGCGGCAGGCGGGTGATCGCGCTGAGCACCTCGCGACGGTAGGCATAGAGCCCGATGTGCTTCAGGAAGGTGAACTGCGTGAGCCACTCCTCGCGCGCGAATCCTCTTATATAAGGTATAAGGCTGCGGCTGAAGTAGAGCGCGTAGCCGTTCACATCGCAGACAATTTTCGGCGAGTTAGGGTTCTCAGCAGCCTCAAGGCTGTCGAAAGGTTTCCCTAACGTGGCAATCTGCGTGCGAGGGTCATCGTCGAACAGCGCCTTGATGGTCTCCAGCTGCGAGCGCTGGATGAAAGGCTCGTCGCCCTGCACGTTGATGACGACGTCGGCGTCAGTCTGCAGCAGTGTGGCTGCCTCCTCGATGCGGTCAGTGCCGCTTTTGTGGTCGGCGCGCGTCATGATGGCCTTGCCGCCGAAGGCCTCCACGGCCTCGCGGATGCGCTTGTCGTCGGTGGCCACGTAGGTCTCATCGAGCACCTGACTCACCTGTTCGCACACGCGCTGAACGACGGTCTTGCCGCCCAGCATGGCCAAGGGCTTGCCGGGGAAGCGTGTTGAGGCATAACGTGCCGGGATGATTCCGATGTATTTCATATAGGGTAGTCGTAATTTGCTTGCAAAGTTACAAAAAAAACTTAAATCCATGTCACAATCGCTCGTTTTTTTTTCGAGTGAGACCTCTTTTTTCTACTTTGGGCCTCCTCATACCGCTTTTTGGGAAGGCGATCTCCCTCCAACGATGACGCTCCCCTCGGTGTGTGCCGAGCGGGTTGGCGGTGTGCGCCGCCCACGTCCCCGAAAACCGGCAGAACCGTGTAAAACCCATGCCATCTCAAACCGTGTCTAACCGTGTAAAACCGATGCCATCCAACCCCACCCGTGTAAAACCGATGCCACAAAAACCGTGTTTGCGTAGCCACGGTTTGAGCCACGGTTTGAGCCACGGTTTGATGGCCACGGTTTGACACGGTTTTGCACGGTTGGGTATGATGGCCACGGTTCTACACGGTTGGGTGTGATGGCCACGGTTCTACACGGTTGTTCACGGTTTTCGGAGTATTGGGAAAAGCGCATGGAGCCAAATTTGGACTGATGCAGATTCGAATGGACGTTCTTCGTGGGGAAGGATATGGCAAGGGCGCTGGGGTACAAGAAACTGGAAAATACGCTTGCAGTACATGTCGATGACGAGAACAAAACCACTGCACTGATTCAGGTGTCTGGTTCAACCCAAACACATATAAAGCATTTCCTTTACACCAGTAGAATAAAAAGTTGCTATTTATAGAGGAAATCGGTCATTAGAAACAATATCCGTGAGAGCTGCGGATGAACTAACTTTTCGTCATTCTGCCCTCTTTGTTGGTGAAATTACTCCGCTTCGGCAAAAAAGCGAATGAAATGCAAAGGAAAGCGCGTTTTCTTTTTGCATTTCACTCGTTTTTTCGTACTTTTGCACCTGCAATGGCTGGGGTGTATGTCCATATACCGTTTTGTAAGTCGCGGTGCGTCTACTGCGGCTTCTTCTCGACGACGAAGCATGAGCTCGCCGCCGCGTATGTCGATGCCGTGTGTGCGGAGTGGCAACGGCGGCGGCAGGAGCTGCACGATCCTGTGCGCACTATATATATAGGTGGTGGTACGCCGTCGCAGTTGGCAGAGCCACAGCTGCGCCAGTTGCTGGAGGCGCTGACCTCGCCCCTCGACGCGGCGACGCTGGAAGAGGTGACCATCGAGTGCAATCCCGACGATGTGACGGAGGCCTTTGCCGCACTGCTCGCCTCGCTGCCCGTCAACCGCGTGAGCATGGGGGCACAGACCTTCAGCGACGAGCGCCTGCGCTTCCTGCACCGTCGTCACAATGCTGAGCAGGTGGGACAGGCCGTCGGGCGCCTGCGTGCTGCCGGCATCGGCAACATCAGCATTGACCTGATGTACGGTTTCCCCGAGGAGACGCTTGCCGACTGGCATGGCGACATCGACGCGGCGCTGTCCCTCGGCGTGGAGCACCTGTCGGCCTACGCCCTGATGTACGAGGAGGGCACGCCGCTCTATGCCCTGCTGCAGCGTGGCGCGATTGAGGAGCTCGACGAGGAGCTCTGCCGACAGATGTACTACGACCTGAAGGATCGCCTCACGGCCGCTGGCTATGAGCACTACGAGCTGAGCAACTTCGCTCGTCGCGGGTTCCGCTCGCGGCATAACAGCAGCTACTGGAACCAGACGCCCTACGTCGGTCTGGGGGCTGGCGCTCACTCGTTCGACGGCAGGCGCCGCAGCTGGAATGTTGACGACGTGGCGCGCTACATCAATGGCGACGAGGGTGGCAGCGAGACGCTCGACGAGCCTACGCGCTACAACGACTTGGTGATGACGGCGCTGCGCACCTGCGAAGGCCTCGACCTGTCGGCACTGACGGCAGCACAGCGTGACTACTGCCTGCGGATGGCACGGCAATACGTCGACGGCGGGCTGCTTGAGGTGGACGGCGGTCGGTTGCGCCTGCGGCGTGAGGGACTGTTCGTGAGCGACATGGTGATGTGCGACCTGATGGCGTGTTGACTGAAGAAATTCTTGTTTTTACTTAAAAAGTTTGCACAATCAGCGGAAAAGCATTATCTTTGCAACCAGTTTTACAGAAACGACATGGACAAGCTACTTAAACAGTTCCCACCCATCACGCTGGAAGAGATGAGCGGCGTCAAGCTGATGAACCGCACGGACACGAAGTTCGTGACGACGATGGCACAGCTGCGACGCCTGCTGGCAATGGCGCAGGGTGACTACTTCGTGCAGGAGATTGGCGGCGAGCGAAACATGCTCTACGACACGACCTACTTCGACACCGAGGGCTTCGACATGTACAACGCCCACCAGCATGGGCATGCCGGGCGGCAGAAGATCCGCTTCCGTACGTACGTCAGCAGTCAGCTGCAGTTTATGGAGGTGAAGACAAAGAATAACCGCGGGCGAACGAAGAAGAAGCGCATTGAGGTGACCGACATGGACCTGGACGACAGCGAGAAGCGCGCTTTCCTGAGCCAGCACCTGCGCTACGATGCCGACAGCTTGCAGCCTCACATGCACAACTACTTCCACCGCGTGACACTAGTGAACCGTGGCAAGACGGAGCGGCTGACCATCGACACGCAGCTGGAGTTCCATAACGTGCTGACGGGCCGTGACCGTGACATGGGGCCGCTGGTAATCATTGAGCTGAAGCGCGACGGCCTGGTGTTCTCGCCGGTGCTTGAGATGCTGAGGCAGCTGCGCATCCATCCGCATGGGTTTAGTAAGTACTGCATGGGTGCTGCAATGACCAACGACGGCCTGCCGCTGCACCGCTTCAAGGAGAAACTGAGGGATGTGGAGAAGATATTGAGAATTGAGAATTGTGAATTGTGAATTGAGAATTGTGAATTAGAATAGTTATGGATAGTTTATTAGATTTGTTTACGGGCGATTTCGGGTATGCGATGATAAAGTTTATCATTTGCCTTGTCGTCAACTGGTTTATCATCGACGTGCTCTATTTCAGGAAGAGCAAGCGTCGCGACTTCTATTTTACGTTCCTGCTGATGACGGTGGCCATCTTCTTCCTGGTCTACTTCATGATGGGCATGGAACGAGGGAAGGCAACGATGGGCGTGGGCCTGGGACTCTTCGGCATCTTCAGCATCATGCGCTACCGCACGGATGCCATGCCAGTGCGCGAGATGACCTATCTCTTCGTCATCATCTGCCTCTCGGTGGTCCACGCGATGGCTGAGACCTACGTGGAGCTAATTCTCGTCGACATGGTGTGCGTGCTGACCATCTTCCTCTGCGAGCTGAAGCTGAAGGTTCACCACACGAAGCTGATACAGTACGACCGCGTGGAGCTGATCAAGCCTGAGCGGCGCGAGGAGCTGCTCGCCGACCTTGAGGAGCGCACGGGCCTGAAGATTCAGCACATCGACATTGGTGGCATCGACTTCCTGCGCGACACTGTCGTGCTACGCGTCACTTACGAGGACGACGAGGTGGCGATGAACGACGTAAACAGACAATTCACAGTGAGAAAAAGTCAATGGACAGAAGTGTAATCATCGTGGCCGTGGCCCTCATGCTGGGCGCACGGCCTGTTTGCGCCCAGAGCGAGGGTGGCCTGCTGCTCAGCGCTGGCGCCGAGAAGAAAGTGAACAAACAGCTGAGCGTGGGCGTCGAGGCCGACTACCGCACGCGTAACGATTTCAAGACTGCCGACCGCTGGAGCATCGCCCTGGGTGGTGACTACAAGCTGACGAAGGGGCTGAAGGCCGATGTGGGCTACACGCTGCTGAACAGCAACTTCCGCGAGAAGCTGACCTACAGCAGTGCGACGAAAGGGCGCTGGCGTCCCAGCTACTGGGGCGTACGCCACCGTTTCCATGCGTCGCTGACGGCTAACCGCAAGCTGTGGAGAGACCTGCGTGTGTCGGTGCGCGAGCGTTGGCAGTACACCTACCGCCCGTCGAAGGATGTGGAGCGCTGGAAGCTGGACCCCTCTGCCCACACCATGGAGCTTGACGACGACTACGTGCGCAGCGGCAAGGGCAAGAACCAGCTGCGCTCGCGTCTGCAGCTCTCGTGGGACAAGAAGCGCGCCCTACTGACGCCCTACGCCAGTGCCGAGTTCTACCACAGCTGGGCCATTGAGAAGGTGCGCTACACCGTGGGCACTGACATACGGCTCAGCAAGCAGCATGAGCTGACCGTGTACTACCGATTCCAGGACATGCACAACGTGGACGAGGACGACTTCGATCCCGACATGCACTATCTTGGCCTCGGCTATCAGTTTAAGTTTTAGCATTTAATGGTATGAGAAAGAACGTATTATACATCCTGCTGGCAGGCATGGCCATGGCCGGCATCGTGGCTTGTGAGAACGACGACACCGACTTTAGCAACTACACGATAGGGACGGGTGAGAACGAAATAGAGGAGGAGCTCAGCGACACGCTCTGGATGAACATTGTCTACAGCGGTGCGACGGTGACGGTGGGTGGCGACGTGAGCGATTCGGTGACCATTGTCGCCAGCGGTGCCGACGTGACCGTCACCTCGACGCTGAATCGCTATCTGGAAGTGACGCTCAGCGGCACGACGACCGACGGCTCGCTGCTGGTCAACAGCCAGAAACGATACGGCCTGGTGCTCAACGGCGTGAATATCACTAACGGCGACGGGCCTGCCATCAACAATCAGTGTAGCAAGGCCCTGTACCTCACTTTGGCCGATGGCACCACGAACATGCTGACCGACGGGACGGCGTATGCCGACGCACCCACAACGGCCGAGGGCATTGCCATCGACCAGAAGGGCACGCTGTTCAGCGAGGGCCAGATTTACTTCAGAGGCACAGGCACGCTGACCGTCAACGGCAATGCTCGCAACGGCATCGCCTCGGACGACTATATCGTCGTTGAGGACGGCAACATTACTATTAATGTGGCCGCAACAGGCACCAACGGCCTGAAGGTGAACGACGGGCTGGAGATACAGGGTGGCACGCTGGTCATCGGCGTGGCTGCCGACGGTGCCCGTGGCATAAAGAACGACGCCCGGACAACCATCAGCGGAGGCACCACCACCATTGCCACTTCGGGCGACTGCCTCATTGAGACGCTGAGCGACGGCACCCGCGACACTACGTCGTGTGCGGGCATCCGATGCGACAGTCTGTTCACCATGACGGCGGGTACCCTGAACATCACGAGCAGCGGCGATGGCGGCAAGGGCATCAACTGCAACGAGGATGTGGTGTTCAGCGGTGGCACGCTGACCGTCGTCACCACTGGTAACAACAGTGTAGGCAAGCCGAAGGGCGTGAAGAGCGACACGGGCATCACCGTCAGCGGTGGCTCGTTCAGTGTCACTGTCAGGAAGAGCTGGGCCTGCGACAACGGCAGCGACAGCGACGACCCTGCCGACATGCTGACCGTCGTCGGCACGCCAACGCGGAAGTCGATTGCCAAGCGCCAGGTTACCATTGTCTATTGAACTGAGACTCCATAAGCCAACACCATGTCGTTTGAAAAGATAAGAATCAAGGATATCGCAGAGCGGGCCGGTGTCTCAGTGGGCACCGTCGACCGCGTGCTGCATGACCGTCCCAACGTCTCGAAGTCGGCCCGTGAGAAAGTAGAGAAAGCCCTGGAGGAGGTGAACTACGAGCCCAACGCCTACGCTTCGGCCCTGGCGTATAACCGCGACTACACCTTCTTCTGTATTATCCCTATGCATGAGAGCGAGGCCTACTGGGACGAGATTGAGGAGGGCGTGAAGGCCGCCACCCTGCACCGTCGCGATTTCCATGTCACGTTGCGCATCCTGCATTATGAGCGCTTCAATGGCGAGTCGTTTGTGGCTGCCACCAAGGAGTGTCTGGACGCACGCCCCGACGCGGTGGTCATCGTGCCCGCCAAGCTTGAGCTGACGAAGGCCTTTGCCGACGACTTGCACGAGTTGAACATTCCCTTCATCCTGCTCGACTCGTACTTGCCCGACCTGAGACCGCTGGCTTTCTTCGGGCAGGACTCGTTCCAGAGTGGCTATTTTGCTGCCCGCATGCTGATGCTCATTGCTGGCAAGGACGACGAGATCTTCGTTATGAAGCAGCTGAAGAATGGCCACATCGGCAGCAAACAGCAGTCGAACCGCGAGACGGGTTTCCGTCACTATATGAAGGATCACTTCCCACAGATTACGATTACGGAAGTGGACCTTCCCCTTGACGGCAACCGCGAGGAGTACAACGACATTCTGGAGGACTTCTTCACGGCCCACCCGCACATCCACCACGGCATCACCTTCAACTCGAAGGCCCACCTTGTGGGTCAGTTCCTGCTGCGTACCAATCGGCGAAATGTGCAGATCATGGGCTACGACATGGTGAAGAAGAATGCCGACTGCGTGCGGCAGGGCAGCATCTCGTTCCTCATCGCCCAGCATGCCTACATGCAGGGCTATGCGTGTGTGGAGACGCTGTTCCAGGCTATCATCCTGCGCAAGGAGGTGACGGCCGTGAACTACATGCCGATTGAGCTGTTGACGCAGGAGAACATCAACTTCTACCGTCGCACGAACATTGGCTGAGACGCTTCAGTTTCCGGCGGCACACAGCAGCCTGTAGGGACACTCGGTGCAGCGTCCGCGGTCGGTGGTAGGGGCGAAGGGCATGTCGGGATTGAACATGTTGTCGACCGTCTCACGTAGCAGTTCGCCGAAGCGGGGAGCGTGTTGGGCGATGTCGTCGATGCGCTCCTTGCCGAAGAAAAGCGTGGGGTCGTAGTCGGCAGTGCCAGCATGCTGAATGAAGAGCAGGGCAGGGGAGACGGGCGTCTGCGGGTGCTCCTTGCTGACGAGGCAGGCGTAGAGTATGGCCTGCAGGTAATAGTCGCTATGTTTTTTTAGGTTTTCCTGTTGGAAAACGGCGTCGACGTCGGAAAAAGATTCCAGACGGTGACTTCCAGTCTTATAGTCTATGACACGGATGCGCTGCTGGCCATCCTCGGTGATGCAGTCCAGGCGGTCGATACGCCCGCCGATGGTTGTGCTGAGGTGGTGGGTGGCGAAGGGTGCCGCTACGTCGCACTCCAGGCCAATAATGGTGAAGGGCGCCAAGCGGACGTCGATGGAAAGCAGCTGGCGCAGGTAGTGGATGATGACTTCACGGTTGATGATTTGCAGGCCGTTCAGGGTGGTGTGCGTGGTGCCGGGGGCAGTGTGGAAGAGCTCCTGGCTGATGGCTTCGTCGACGGCGCGGATGATGTCGACTCGCTCCTTGAGGAGCCTTTTCAGGTCGTCGGCAAGTATCTGGTGGCTTTTCTCCATCAGACGCGTATAGACGATGCGTGCCGCTTCGTGGAAAATATTTCCGAAGAGGCGGTTGTCGATGACGTCGTCGTCGGTGTTGTCGGGTTCGCGCAGGTTGTGGACGTAGGTGTAATAGAAGATGAGGGGGCAGCGCTGGTAGCGGTTGATGGCGGTGGGCGTCAGCAGCGGGAAGGATGCAGGCTGGACGGTGTCGACGGGACGGACGGAAGTCGGTCTGAAGCGCTGCAGGAGACGCTGCATCACCTCGGGGGACTTGGCGATGGTTGGCGGACGGAATGGCGTGTGCTTCTGGGGCGCCTGTAGTGAGCGGAAGCTGATGTGGTGGGGGCTCTCGACCATGAGCTGGAGCATGAAGCGGCTCATCTCGCCGCGCTGTCCCTCGGCAGTGGCGTTGTTGTAGACGATGGTGACGTCGTCGGCGCGCTGCAGCAGGCGGTGGAAGTAGTAGCTGTAGATAGCCACCTTGTGATCGATGGTGGTTAAGCCGAAGGCCTTACGGATGTTGTAGGGAATGAACGACGCGTCGCTGATGCCGCGTGGCATGTTGCCCTCGTTACACGATAGCAGGAGCAAGTGACGGAAATCAAGGTTGCGCGTCTCGAGGATGCCCATCACCTGCAGACCTTCTGCGGGCTCGCCGTGGAAAGGAATGGCTGTGGACTGCACGAGCTGGCTGATGAGGCGCTGCAGGGTGACGACATCGACGGCGAGGTCACCGCTCAAGACCAGGGCGTGCAAGCGGTTCAGCAGCGTGTAGGCCCTGAACACCGACTCCTGGAAGAAGGGTGTGGGCTGAGGTGTCGGGGGCACTGGCAGGCGAGTGGCTACGCACTGCATGACGTCGCAGAGCCATTGCAGCAGGTCGAGGTTCGAGCCATCGAGCGCACGGAAGAGCAGGGTGGTGGGCTCGTCAACGCTCATTTCGCTGGTCGAGGGGTAGTAGACCTTCTCAGCGTTCAGCCGTTCCAGCAACTGGGCAACGGCTTCCGAGAGCGGCGAGACGTAGGGGTGGCGCAGCACGGCGTTGACATGGCGCAGGCGGAAACAGCCGCGCTGCGCAGCAAAGCCGTTGGTGCGCAGGTCGATGAGCAGGGTGATGAGCGCGGCAACTGGCGTCTGCGCCAAGGGATAACCCGTGGTGATGTTGACCTTCTCGACGTCAGGCGGCAGACAGTGGATGACGGTCTGTAGCAGACCCTCGTTGCACAGCACGATGGCCGTGTCGGGACCATGAGCCACAGACTCCGAACCCTGAATCGAGGCGAGCCACTGCGGGATGAAGCGCGCCTGGATGTTCTCGGTGGGCGCGGCGATGAACGTCAGCTGCTTCTGACGTCCGAAGCAGCCGTAGATGGCCTCGTCCTTGCTGTCGAGCTCGTTGGGGAAGTCGCTCAGCTGCTGGCTGATGAAGTGGCCGGCCTCGTGCTGTTCCGTCTGGCGGGTGTAGTAGTGGTCGAAGTCCCAGTAGAAGCGGGCCTTGCCCTCCTGCCGGAGGAATTTGAAGAGCCGGCGCTCGACGGCGAGCAGCAGGTTGAAGCCCACGAAGAGATAGCGGTCGTACGTGAAAAGCTCGGGCTTCAGGTTGCTGACCACCCTGCGGTAGAGCGCCCCCTCGTAGGCCAGTTGCTGGTCGGCGAGCCGGCTGTTGAAGTCGTGATAAACGTCGCCCATGCGCGACCAAAGCTTCAGGAACCGCTCTTTCAACCGGGAGTTGTGGTCGTCGGAAAAGTTGCTGAAGAACCTTCGGATGACGTCCTTCTGCGCTTCAGTCAGGTAACTGACGGTGTCAAGCTCGTGTATGTCGCGCAGGTTAGCGAACACCTTGTCGGCATCGGCCATGTTCTTGTCGAGGTCGTCATAGTCGGCCAGCAGCGTCTGCCCCCAGCCATAGAAGTGGTCGAGTGTCTCGTCGATGGCCGTCTGCTGCGTAAAACTCTTGTAGAGGTCGCACACCAGCTTGATGGGGTCGGCGACCGTCAGCTGGCTCTGCTGGCGGAACAGGTCGCTGATGGTGACGTAGGCCGGGCTCCAGATGGGCTTCCCGGCGAGGCGCGCCAGGTGGGCGTTGAGAAACAGCGACGCACGCTTGTTAGGGAACACGACGGCCGTGTGCGACAGGTCCGTGCCGTACTTGGCGAGCATGTCGCGGGCCACGTACTCCAGGAACGTCGTCGTCATGGTGGCTCCCCCGTTGTCGTTGTGTCTCTCAGTCATCGTGTCTGTCAGCAGCCCTTTGTGGTCATGATGCGCAGCACGAGGTCGTCGGTGGCACACATGGCGTCGGCGCCGATGGCTGTCAGGTTATGGATGGTGCGGTCGATGTCGTCGTCGACGATGCCTTCTGCCGATGTGACGCACTTACCCTCCATGGCGAGCAGTGCCGACATGACGGCGGTGCTGACGCCGGAGGCAATCTTCAGCGAGCACGAAGGCTTGGCGCCGTCGCAGAGCATGCCCGCAATGTTGGCAATCATGTTCTTGATAGCGCTGCACACCTGCTGGTAGCCGCCGCCCATGAGCAGGGTGATGCCCACGCTGGAACCGATGCCGGCGACGACACAACCGCAGAGTGCCGACAGGCGTCCGAGCGACTGCTTGATGTAGATGGCGGTGAGGTGGCTGAGCATCAGGGCGCGCGTCAGCTCCTCCTCGGTGTTCTCGTTCTCCTGGGCGTAGACGCAGACGGGATTGGTGGCGCAGATGCCCTGGTTGCCACTGCCCGAGTTCGACATGACGGGTATCATGGCCCCGCCCATGCGGGCGTCGCAGGCCGATGCCGTCCGGGCGATGATGTGGCTGTAGATGCTGTTGCCGAAGATGCCCTTCGACAGTGGGCGGTCGATGGTCTTGCCGAGGTTGTGGCCGTAGTTGCCCTTGATGGCCTCGCGTGCCGCCCCGATGTTGTAGTCGCGCGCCGAGAGAATGAACGACAGTTCGCCGAGGGGTGCCGTTGTGGCGAAGTCGTAGACCATGCGAAGACTGAGGCGGATGCCCGACTGTTCGTCGTGATGCACCTCACGCCCTACGTTTTGGGGCGCCTCGCTCGTCGGGCCGGCATAGACGAAGTTGGTGTGGGCGCCGCTGATGATGGCGGTGGCGCTCTTGCCGGCTGCCGAGCATACCATCTCGGCGTAGAGCTTCTCCTGAATGCCCTCCTTCAGATGGATGAAGATGCGCTTCTCGTCGATGTAGCGCCTTCCCTGCTCGAGTGCCTCGGGCGTCAGGTCCTTGATGACCTCCAGCTGATATTCGCTCTTGCCGATGAGTGCGCCCAGGGCGATGGCGATGGGCAGCCCGATCATGCCCGTACCGGGTATTCCCACGCCCATGGCATTCTTCAGGATGTTGGCACTCAGCCAGGCCTCGATGTGCTCAGGGCATTGTCCCAGCGTCTCGGTGGCTTTGGCCGTACAAAGAGCCACCGCCATTGGCTCTGTACAGCCGATGGCGGGGACAACTTCTTGCTTGACCAGTGCAATGATTTGGTCACGTGTTTCTTTGTCAATCATAGTATTTATTTCTTGTAGTTCTTCAGGCCTGTGTTCAGGAACTCCACATACTCGTCGATGTTCTCGTCGTATGAGCGTAGGCCATTGAGGGGCTTGCCTGTCGTGGGGTCGAGCAGCACATAGTTAGGCTGCGTGTTGGCGCCTATCTTAGTGCGTTGCAGGTAGCTCCACTTGTCGCCGATGGTGCGTAGCTTACGCTGCTGTCCGTCGACGTCGGTCACCTCGATGGGCTCTGGCAATGGCGTCTTGTCGTCGACGAACAGGGATATGAGCACGTACTTATTATTAAGTATGTCCTGCACCTTCTGGTCGGTCCATACAGCGGCCTCCATCTTGCGGCAGTTGACACAGCCGAAGCCGGTGAAGTCGACCATCACGGGCTTGCCCTCGGCCCGTGCAGCGGCCATGCCCAGGTCGTAGTCGGTGTACTTGGCTTCGACGCTTCCTTCGTAGAGGTTGAAGTCCTGGGTGTACATCGGTGGTGCGAAGGCCGAAATGGCTTTCAGGGGAGCACCCCACAGTCCGGGTATCATGTAGACGGTGAAAGCCAGTGAGATGAGTCCGAGGAAGAACTGGGGCACGTTGGTGCGGTGCTGATCGTCGTCGTGAGGAAACTTAAGCCATCCCAGGAGGTAGGCACCGAGCAGTCCGAAGAGTGCTATCCAGAGGGCGAGGAACGTCTCGCGGTCGAGCAGCCGCCAGCCGTAGGCCAGGTCGGCCACCGACAGGAATTTCAGTGCAAAAGCCAGCTCGATGAATCCGAGGACCACCTTCACCGTGTTCATCCATCCGCCCGACTTCGGCGCAGCCTTCAGCAGTGACGGGAACATGGCGAAGAGTGTGAACGGGATGGCCAGGGCAATGGCGAAGCCGAGCATGCCGATGGTGGGTGCCACGATGTCGCCCTGCGTCGAGACGGCTACGAGGAGGAAGCCGATGATGGGGCCTGTGCACGAGAAGGAGACGAGCACCAGCGTGAAGGCCATGAGGAAGATGGAGAGCAGACCCGTGGTGTTCTCCGACTTCTGGTCGATCTTGTTCGACCATGAACTGGGCAGCGTCAGCTCGAAAGCCCCGAAGAACGAGGCCGCGAAGAGGATGAGCAGCAGTGCGAAGAATATGTTGAACAGGGCGTTGGTCGATAGGGCGTTCAAGGCCGAAGCGCCGAAGAGCAGTGTCACGGCCAGGCCCAGGACGACGTAAATCACGACGATGCTCAGACCGTAGGTGACGGCCTCGCGGACAGCCTTCTTGCGGTCCTTGTTACGCTTCAGGAAGAAGCTCACGGTCATGGGGATGATGGGCCACACGCAGGGCGTCAGCACGGCGAGGAAACCACCGAGCAGTCCCTCGAGGAAGATGAGCCACCACGACATGCTGGTGGTGTCGCTGCCACTGTGCTCCAGGGCGTTCAGCTCGTCGATGACGGGTGCCCAGAGGTCAGATTCACCTATGTTGGTGGTGGCAGCCACGGCCGCCGTGTCGGCCACGGTGCTGTCGGCAGGGGCGGCTTCCTCGGTCTGCTCAGCCTCAGGTGCCGGTTCCTCGGCAGGCTCGGGGGCTGCTTTTACGGCAGGGGCGTCGCCGCTCTGCTTGAACTCGACGGTGGTTGGCGGCATGCACATCTCGTCGTTGCAGGCACCAAACTCCAGATAGCCTTCGACGGCATACTTGGGCTTTGTGAAACGAATCTTCTGGACGAAGGCTCCCTTGCCCTCGAAGAAGCGCAGCTTGGCGCCGAACATCTCGTCGAACTTCTCGACCACATTGCCGCGCGGCGTCAGCTTGCCTACAAGCTCCACGCCGTCCTTCTTGTCGAGATGGAACGAGGCCTCAGTAGGCCCGGCGTCGCCGAGGTCGGTAGAATAGACATGCCACCCCGGGTCAATGGTACACGAGAACACAATCTCGGCCTCATCGCCTTGCAGCATGTTAAGTTTCGAACTGAAGTGAACGGGGTCTGCCATCTGGGCCTGTGCCGACAGCACAAGCAGGAGAAGGGCAAGCAGGGAATAGATGCGTTTCATATTGGTTAATAGTTTGGGCTTTATTATAAAAACGCTTTGGGCGGCGGGATTGGTACAAAATGGGGGAGAGTTTAACAAAATTTACTATATTCGTCTGGCACCGACGGGGGAGTGTGAAGATACACTGGCCCTGACGGGCCATCGGGCTGGCACAAGGCCTGCCCCTACACTGGCGGGCTGGCAGGCGGGTAGTGGCGGCCTGGCCGACGGCCTCTGGCGTCGTCAAAACTCGACAATCACCTTTCCGTTGATCTGTCTGCCCGTCAGGTAATTGGGCACGGCCCATTGGCGGTTGGTGACGTCGGTGACCCAATAATAGGAGTTGACGTTCGAGATGCCGAGGAGGTTAAGGCAGTCGATGCCGAGCCATACGTTCTTGATGCTGAAGGCCGTGGGGCTGGGCGCCTTGTAGGCCAGGTAGCTCATGCCGATGTCGGCACGCTTGTAGGCCGGTGCGCGGAAGTTCTGGGCCTCGATGCCGCGGTGGGGCGCGCCGAAGGGCAGGCCGTCGGCGTAGGCCAGCCGCAGGGTCATCTTCCATCGCTCCGTTCCTGGGAAGTAGTCGGTGAAGTGCAGGTTCAGTGCGAACCGCTGGTCGGTGGGCAGCGGATACGATGCTCCGCCGAAGCGTTCCTTGTCAGTGAAGTGCTGCTGGGCACTCATCAGCGAGAACGTCAGCCACGAGTCGGTGCCAGGGACGAACTCTCCGAAGAGCTTCAGGTCGAGGCCCATGGCGTGTCCGGCGGTGAGGTTCTCGCCATAGTACGTCACCTTGACGTTCTGCACGTTGTAGGGTACGAGGTTCGACAGGGCCTTGTAATAGGCCTCGGCGGTGAACTTGAACGGCCTCTGGCCGAGCATCTTGAACCGATAGTCGACTGCGGCGAGCACCTGCACGGAGCGCTGGCTCTTGATGTTGCGGTTCAGCGTGACGACGGTGGTGCCCGTGGCACTCATCGTCGTATCGCGCAGCTCCTTGTAGAAGGGTGCCTGATAGTAGAGTCCCGTGGCAAAGCGGTAGGTCAGGTTGGGGTTGGCGCCCGGGACGATGGCCAGCGATAGTCGTGGGGAGACAATGGTCTCCTTATTATACGACCAGTTGGCGAAGCGCACGCCGTAGGTCAGCGTGTAGAATGTCGGGGATTTGCCGGAGTCTCCGGGTTGTCCGGGTTGCCCGGATAGTCCGGATTGTCCGGATTGTCCGGGATTTCCGGAGTTTCCGGAATCTCCGGATTTTCCGGCTTTCCCGGAATTTCCGGACGACCAGCGCAGCACATCCTGCAGGTAGCCCTCCAGGCGAGTGGACTTCATTTCCTGGTGCGATGCGAGGTTATAGATAAGGTCGAGGCGCTCGCCCGTATGGGGTACCGAGTAGCCACTGCTGTCGCGCATCTCGTACTCGCGGCTTTGCTCCTTGATGTGTTCCCACTTCATGGTGAGGGCGCCCTCGATGGCATGGCGCCGCAACTGGCGGTTGACCATGAGCTTCAGGCTCTGGACGTTGGCCGTCAGGTAGTTACGCGCATGCTCGGCGTAGGTGCCCACGCCCAGCTGCTCGGCGCTCTGCGCATCGTTGAGCCAGTACTGTCCCTGAATGTCGTAGCGCTCCTGCTCCTTGGTATGGAATGCCGACCACAACAGCTTCACGTGCGTGGAGTCACCGATGTGGCGGGTCAGCGAGGCCGTTCCGAAGAGTGTGCGGAAGATGTCCTTCTCCTGACCGTCGAAGTAGACCTTGAACGACTTGGCATCCTCCATGGTTCCGAACGATGTCTCGCGGTCCTTCGGTCGGAAGTTGTAGTGGTTCTCCGAGATGTTACCCAGCAGTGCCAGCGTCCAGCGGCGGTTGGGCTCGTAGGTGATGTAGGTCTGGTAGTCGAGCTGGTTGGGGCGGTACTCGCCCGTAGTCTCCAGCGAACCGAGCAGGTAACGGTTGGTCTTGTAGCGCAGACCGTGGCTCATCGAGAACTTCTTCGACGAGGTGCCCAGATAGGCTGACCCACCGAGCAGCGAAGCCATGGCTGATGCCTCGAAGCGTTTGGGGCGGCGGTAGGTAATGTCGAGGGCACTCGACATCTTGTCGCCGTATTTAGCCGAGAAGCCGCCGGAGGAGAAGCCCACGCGCTCGACCATGTCGGCATTGATGACCGACAGGCCTTCCTGCTGGCCACTGCGGATGAGCAGCGGACGGTAGACCTCGACGTTGTTGATGTAGACGGAGTTCTCGTCGAACGAGCCGCCGCGAACGTTGTACTGGCTCGACAGCTCGTTATGGGTGGAAACGCCGGCCTGTTGCTGGATAAGCTCCTCGATGGCATTACCCGTGGCGCTAGGCACGGCCTTGATCTCCTTAAGGTCGAGCTGCTCCATCTGGTCGGTCTGGCGACGCTTCTCGGTGACCACCACCTCGCCAAGCTCTTGGCTCGAGCGCAGCAGTACGCGCAGTGTCTGGGTGCCCTGGGGTTTGTAGAGGGTACGTGTGCGGGTGTTGTAGCCCACCATCGAGTAGCGGATGACGACGGAGTCGGCCGTGTGGAGTCGCATGGTGTATTCGCCCTTGAGGTTGGTCATGGTGACCTTCGACTGGCTGGGGCAGGCCACGGTGGCAAGCTCCAGGGCGTTGCCCTCGTCGTCGGTGACTGTTCCCTTAAGCGTGAACGTTTGGGCTATAGCAGTAAGGGTCGCCATGAGCATGGCGACACCGATGAAGAATCGTCTCTGTGTCTGTATCATCAAAAGTAATAACGCTGGAATTGACGATTTATTGTTTAAGAGGGGAGAAGAGGAGGGGGAGGAGGGGGGAGGGCCAGGCCGCCAGTGTAGGGGCAGGCCCGGCACATGGGGGGATTTTGGGGTATTTTGCAACTCACTGTGCTACAGAGTGTTAAACAATACCCGGTTTTCTTGCGAAGAAGATACGGTTTTCTTGCGAAGAAGATACGGTTTTCTTCTCAACAAGATACGGTTTTCTTGCGAACAAAACCCGGTCTTGTTGAAAACGCCTCGGGCTGTCAGTCACGATAGACCCACGACAACAACCTGTTCACCCATGGGATGGCACAATGGAACCACCGGTAGGTGCTGGTTGGCTTCCCGCCAAACCGCAGGATGAAATCGCGGAAACGGTTCTTGCGGAAGGGCAGGCCGACGTCCATGAAATAGATGTGCTCGTAGCCCTCAGCGTGGGCGCTCTTGATGGCATGCCAGATGGTGAGCAGGTCGGGATGCAGTCGTGCGTACGACTTTCGGCGGAAGGCGCAGTACCACAAGTAGGCCTGGCGCTGGCTGTAGACCACGGCCGAACAGCCGATGACGTGGCCGTGGTAACGCGTGAGGCTGAGGCTGCCGTTGCCCCGCTCGCGGATGGCCTGGAAGAAAGCGTCGGAGGGGATGTAGCGCTTGGGCTTCAGCCAGTTATGCCGCCGCAGCAGCTTCGAGAAGGCCCCGAAGTCGGCGTCGGTCTGCACCGCATCTGTTACCACGCCGTGGGCGTAAGCCCGGTCGATGCGCCGCTGTAGTTTCGGCGTGATGCGCTCCTCGGGCGTGTGGGAGTGTAGCGAGTTGTGGATGCTCATCCAGCGTACGGGGAAGTAGCGGCTCTCGCGCAGCTGGCGGTAGCCGAACATCTTCTGCGTCAGGTTACTCACCTCCATGTAGAGCACGCGGCGGCCCAGCTTCGACGTCAGCCGCTGGAGCATCAGGCCGAAGAGCACGGCAGGCTGCTCGACGGCGGCGGGGTGGGTGACGCCTTCGCCCAGGATGCGGCAGTGACGGTAGAGGTAAGGCGGGAAGAGCGACGAGCGGTAGCGCACGACGGCCAGCATCTGGGCGTGCACCGTGCCGTCGGCTGTCTCGGCGACAACCATGTAGGGGCGCATGCGCGGTGTCTGGCGGCAGATGCTGAAAAGCTGTGGGCTGTGGAAGAAGTTCTCGTCCGACAGTCCTGCGGGCAGCGTGTCGCCACTGGTATAGATGCGTATCTGGAGTTCGCTCATCGGGTGCAAAGATAGTGCTTTTTGCGCAGTTAAGGGCGGCAAATGCGTTAAAGGGAGTTAAACGGCGGCGAATTGTTGCTCAATGGGTGCAAAAGTGTTAACTTTGCACGGTTATAAAGCGACATAGACATGGAAGACTTCAAGACCCTGGCGCAGCAGCGCCGCTCCCACAGGGTGTTCACCGCTGAGGAGATAGATGCCGACGACGTGCGCCTGATATTGCGGGCGGGCCTGATGGCCCCGTCGTCGATGAACCGCCGCACGTGGCACTTCGTCGTCGTCGACGACAAGTTGGACCTCGAGAAACTGTCGGACGCCAAGGACCACGGCGCACAGATGATCAAGCAGGCACCGCTGGCCATCGCCGTCCTGGGCGACCCCGTCGAGAACGACTGCTGGGTGGAGGACGGCTCGATAGCCGCCATCGCCATGCAGTATCAGGCCGAAGACCTCGGGCTGGGCTCCTGCTGGGTGCAGATGCGTGGGCGTGGCCTTAGCGACGGCACCACGGCCGACACCGTCATTCGCGGCGTGCTCGGCATACCTGACAACTACTGCGTGCTCTGCGTGCTGGCCATCGGCCATCCGGCCGACGCCAAGCCCCCGAAGGACGAGGACGGCCTGCGCTGGGAGAACGTGCACATCGGACACTTTGAAGACCCCGTGCTATGAACGTCACATTCGTAGGAGCAGGGCGGCTGGCCACACAGTTCGCACTGGCACTCAGTGAGCGCGGCAACACCATCGACGCCGTCTACAGCCGCACCATGGCATCGGCTGAGCAACTCACCCAGTTGGTGGGCGGCATGCCCACCGATCGTGTCGAGGCGCTGCCGTTGTATTCAGACGTCTACATCCTGGCCGTGAAGGACACGGTGCTGCCCGCGCTGATACCGCAGGTGGCGAAGGGCCGCGAGGGGCGCCCCATGTACCACACGTCGGGCTCCATCCCCATGTCGGTGTTCACCGGACTGACCCACTATGGCGTCATCTATCCCTTGCAGACATTCTCGAAGGAGCGTCGCGTCGACCTCGCGCGCGTACCTTTATTTATTGAGGCTAACAACGACCTCGCACTGCATGTGGCACGCCTGACGGCCGAGAAGGTGAGCAACGACGTCCGCGAACTGGACAGCGACCGCCGCCGCCAGCTGCACCTCGCCGCCGTGTTCGCATGCAACTTCGCCAACCACTGCTACGCCCTGGCCGCACAGGTGCTGGCGCAGCGGGGGCTGCCCTTCGACGCCCTGCTGCCGCTCATCGACGAGACGGCCGCCAAGGTGCACGACATGGCGCCCGCCGACGCACAGACGGGGCCCGCCGTGCGCTACGACACAAACGTCATTCGGGCGCATCTCGACATGCTGGCCGACCAGCGGCAGCTGTACGATGTCTACGAACTGATGAGCAAGAGTATTCACGAAACCATGAAGCAATGATCAACTACGACCTACGGAAAATACGCGCCATCATCTTCGATGTCGATGGCGTGCTCAGCCAGGAGACCGTCACACTGCCGCCCGACGGCGTGCCCCTGCGCACGGCGAACATCAAGGACGGCTACGCCATCCAGCTGGCCATGAAGCTGGGCCTGCGCATCGTCATCATGACGGGTGCCACGGTGGAGGCCCTTCGCCTGCGCTACGAAGCGCTGGGCATGGAAGACATCTACATAGGGTGTGCGGTGAAGATGCGCACCTACGAGGCATTCCTCCAGAAGTATGACCTGAAGGACGACGAGGTGATGTACATGGGCGACGACATTCCCGACCTGGAAATCATGCGGCGTGTAGGCTGCCCGGTGTGCCCCCGCGACGCCTGCCCTGAGATTCGCGAGGCGAGCATCTACGTCAGTCAGCGCAACGGCGGGCAGGGCTGTGCCCGCGACGTCATCGAGCAGACGCTGCGTGCACAGGGTAAATGGCAGATGAATGCCACGGCCTTCGGGTGGTAGGAAGTGAAGAGCGAATAGTGAAGAGTGAATAGTTTATAGTGAATAGTGTGCACACAGGGGCAGGACGTGCGCCTGCCCCTGTGTGCATAGTGTAATCGAGAAATGAAGAAATGATGAATCCGTTAGCAAACTTAGCCAACTATCACATCATACTGGCCAGCAACTCGCCGCGACGCCGGGAGCTGCTGGCAGGACTGGGCATCGACTTTGAAGTGAAGGTGCTGCCCGACATCGACGAGAGCTACCCCCAGGACCTGCCAACGCCACAGGTGGCGGGCTACATCGCCCGCGAGAAGGCTGAGGCCTACCGCCCCATGATGGGCGACGCCGACCTGGTGATTACGGCCGACACCATCGTGGTGGCCGGCGACGAGGTGATGGGAAAGCCACACGACGCCGACGATGCGCGCCGCATGCTGATGCGGCTCAGCGGGCGCACACACCAGGTCATCACGGGTGTCTGTCTGGCTACCCGTGAGGCGCTAAGGTGCTTCTCCGTGACGACCGACGTGACTTTCAAGCCACTGACCGACGCGGAGATTAGCTACTACGTGGAGGTGTATCGCCCCTACGACAAGGCAGGGGCGTATGGCATACAGGAGTGGATAGGCTACATAGGCGTAACGGCCCTTAACGGCAGCTACTTCAACGTCATGGGACTGCCCGTGCAGCGCATCTACAGCGAGCTGGCGAAGTTGTAGGCCTGCGGCAACTACTCGTCGCCGTAGTCGGCAAGGTTCTCGGCCTCCTCGTCGGGGTCGTCGCTGCCAAGGTCCATCATCGTTGAGTAGTTCTCCTCGGTGATTTCGTCGTCGTTGGGCTCTCCGAAGTCAATGTCGTCCTCATCGGGCTTGTTGTAATCGTCTTCGATTTCGACATCTGCGTCCTCGTCTTCGTCATCGGTGTGCGTGTTGAACTTCATACGAGGCTTTTCAGTCTCAGGCTTAGCCTTGGCGAAGATGGCCTCAACCCACGTCCCCTTGGGAACTTCGAGCACTTCGAAACCGTCGTCAACCTTCTTTTCGTACATGCCGCCCTTCTTGTGGAGACGGTCCTTGGGCAGGGTGGTCGTAGAGATGTCGAAGCCGCTCTCAATAATGTCCTTGATGCTCTGCGACAGGGAGTCCCAGCCGCCGCCGAAGTTGCGGTCGAGCACCTCGACGAGCTTCGCCGCAGAGATGTGGCGAATATTCTCGTAGGTGAGGTCCGTAACGCGCATGATGGGGCGCTTCTTGATGGCCCAGACAATCTTCTGAGTCTCGTCGATGCGCATCTGTCCCACCTTGTAGCCCTGCTTCTCGTACTTTGTCCGGACGGCTTGTGAGTCGGTGGTGATTTCCTCAACCATGAAGGCTGAGCGAATGATGTCAACATAGTGGCGGAGATTATCCTTCACCTCGGCATCCTTGTCGGCGCTGTCCAAAAGGCGGAAGATGTCGTTCTCCTGAACATCCCAGACACTGCTCTTCGTCAGTGTCTTCAGTGTTAGTGCTTTTTTGGCAGTTTGGTCCATATCGTTCATATCAGCTTTGTTTTTCGATTGTACGTTTCCTCGCTTTCTAATTCCGGGAGGGTGGTTTCCTTTTCCCGTGCCTCCGTTCTTCCTTTCCCGTTCCTCAAACCTTCCTTTCCCGTTCCTCCTTTCTCCCTTTTCCCCTTTCTCCGTTCCCCTCTTCCGTTCCTTCCTTCTTCCTTTCCTGTTCCTCCTTTCTCCCTTTTCCCTTTTCTCCGTTCCCCTCTTCCGTTCCTCCCTTGTTCCTTTCCTGTTCCTCCTTTCTCCTTTTTCCCCTTTCGATTATGGCTGCAAAGATAATACTTTTTAGGGAGTTTACAACGTCTGATTAGTTAAAGGGAGTTAAAGGATGGAAGTTTTGCCGAAAAATGCCTATCTTTGCCGCTGTTAATCGGAAGAAGCACGGCATGACGGGCTTCAAATCAATGAGAAAGGACAAAAGACATGCAGCAACCTTTGGCAGAACGAATGCGGCCGCGCACACTCGATGACTATATCGGACAGCAGCACCTCGTAGGTCCGGGCGCCGTCCTGCGCCGGATGATTGAGTCGGGGCGCATCACCTCGTTCATTCTTTGGGGCCCACCGGGCGTCGGCAAGACAACGTTGGCTCAGATCATCGCCCACCGGCTGGAGACGCCCTTCTACACGCTGAGCGCCGTGACCAGCGGCGTGAAGGACGTGCGCGACGTTATTGAGAAAGCACAGAAAGGGCGTTTCTTCAACGCCGCCTCGCCGATTCTTTTCATCGACGAGATACACCGTTTCTCGAAGTCACAGCAGGACTCGCTGCTCGGCGCCGTGGAGCGAGGCATCGTGACCCTCATCGGGGCCACCACCGAGAACCCGTCGTTCGAGGTCATCAGGCCATTGCTCTCGCGCTGCCAGCTCTATGTGCTGAAATCTCTTGAAAAGGACGACCTGCTGAAGCTGGTCGACCGCGCCCTCACCACCGATGTGGAGCTGAAGGAGCGTCACGTCGAGGTGCGTGAGACTGGCGCCCTGCTGCGCTACAGTGGCGGAGATGCTCGCAAGCTGCTCAACATTCTGGAGCTGGTCGTTGAGAGTGGTGCCGCCGAGCAGACCGCAGAGGGAAGCGACGGGGACGCCGACGCGAGCGGTGCTGTGGGCGATGCGCAGGCTGACAGTCCGGCGGATTCTTCCGCCGGGAAAATAGTGATTACCGACGAGCGCGTCGTGGCCTGCCTGCAGCAGAACCCATTGGCCTACGACAAGGACGGCGAAATGCACTACGACATCATCTCGGCTTTCATCAAGAGCATCCGAGGCAGCGACCCGGATGCCGCCCTCTACTGGATGGCACGCATGATTGAAGGCGGCGAGGACCCGCAGTTCATTGCCCGCCGCATGGTCATCTCGGCATCCGAGGACATCGGTCTTGCCAATCCCAATGCGCTGTTGCTGGCCAATGCCGCCTTTGACACCGTGATGAAGATTGGGTGGCCGGAGGCTCGCATCACCCTGGCCGAGTGCGCCGTCTACCTGGCTACCTCGCCAAAGAGCAACTCAGCTTACTTAGGCATTGACGCAGCTCTTGCCCTGGTCCGCCAGACGGGCAACCTGCCCGTACCGCTTCATCTGCGCAACGCGCCCACCGCCCTCATGAAGGACTTGGGCTACCACGATGGCTACAAGTACCCCCACGACTTCCCCGGTCACTTCACCCCGCAGCAGTACATGCCCGACGCCCTGCAGCAGCAACGCCTATGGCATGCCCAGCACTCGCCGGCCGAGCAAAAGCTCTACGAGCGAATGGTGAACTACTGGGGTGAGCGGATGAAGGACTAACGCCCGTTCAGTATAAACAATCATGCAAAAACATTCCGCCCGTCGCGTCCAATGAAGGTACGCGACGGGCGGAACTCTTATACAATCATCCGGCCTGTTGACTATTCACCATCTTCTAATAAGTGGAAGAGTTTACGGGATCTGAGGCCGGCCATGATGTTGGTGACGCGCACAATGTCGCCGATACCCACCTGGCCGTCGCCATTGACATCGGCCCGATCGGCGATATCGGGATTTGCATTGGTACCTGCCATCACGTTGGTGATGGCCACGATATCACCAATACCTATCTGGCCGTCGCCGTTGACGTCGCCCTCGATCTCGCCCAGTATCTCGCCGTCCAATGCCAGCTTGATGGTCTTGTCGTTACGGTCGGTGACTTTCACGAAGGCATTGAAGCGTCCCGAGCTGGTGGCAGTCTCCACAAGGTTTGCTTTCAGGCCCTTCACCAAGTAGAAGCCCTTATTGGCGGCGAGCGTCTGGTCGGTGTAGGTGCCGGTGATGGTGGCGGCTCCCATCGTCGAGCTGAGCGTTGATACGTCGGCGCTGATGGAGGTCTGTCCGAGGTTGTAGATGGACTGGTACTCAGCGCCATCGCTGATCAGTTGGTTGCTGTTCAGAGTGCCCACCCAGATGAGGTAGGGCACGTTGGCCTCCATCTGCTCAACAGTCTCGAACTGCAGTGCCCGGTTGTCGATGCCTGTCAGGCGTGCCACCCGCGTGCCTCCGCCGAATGCTGCTTGCGGGTCAGCCACGGGGCAGGGCAGGCAGACGGTGTTCCAGCCACCCTTGACGAAGGTGCGCTGCAGGCGCACGGTGGCCTGATCGATGTTCTCCGGCGTGTAGTCGACGCTTTCCTTGAGCAGTATGCTCTCAGTGATGACCTTGAACTTCACCGTGAGGGTGGTTGTGCCCTTAACGGTGTAGGCGAAGGTCGGCTGGTTAGAGAGCAGACGGTCACCATCGTAGTAGCCTACGAAGCGATAGCCCTCCACAGGCTCTGCCTCCAGGTTGAGCACGGTGCCATAGTCGTAGACGGCGCTGACGACGTTGACCGTTCCGTGCCGCTCGTTGCAATCGATGGTTATCGTGCACTTGTTGGGCTTGAAGACGGCGCGCATGTTGTAGACTTTGTTCATGGACACCGTGACGGGGTTCTCGTCGGAGTAGCGGTTAATCTGATCCTCCAGCAGCGTGTTACCGGAAGCCTTGGCGGCCTGACGGGCGCGGGCAGAAGCGACCGACTCCACGTCCTCGCCGACCGTGCCCCAGTAGTCGAAGGTATAGCCTTCGGCGGGCTGTGCCGTCATGGTGACGTTAGTGCCGAAGTCGATTTCGCCGCTGGTGTCAATATTGTCACTCATGGCGATGTTGCCAGCGGCAACTGTCGGCCATGCCTCAACATTGTACTGCACCAGACCGCCCTTGAAGAGCATCCAGCCTACCTGCTTGCCGTTCTTTCCGGCGAAGCCTTCCTTGTCGTTGACGCCATCGGTGTTCACCTGCAGGGTGTAGTAGCCGTTGCGGCTCACGTTCTGCATCTTCACAGTGTAGACGCTGTCGTTGTTGGCTGCCTTGGTGATGGCAATGTTCGAAGTGAGCTTCTCGCCCTCGTAGCGCAGCACCATGTCGTCGCGGGTAAACGTTGAGGCGTTGATGGGCTTGTTGAACGTTACCGTCAGCTCGTCGAGCACGTCAACGGCAATGTCACTTCCCTGCGGCACCGTCTTAATGCTCTCGACATCGAGGCGCTTAGTCGGGGCAGGCTCGAAGGTGACTATGAAGGTGGTGTTGCCGTCACGATTCTTCTGGAACGGGATGAGCAGGTGCACCTTGTTGTCGCGGATGGGGTCGCCGCCGTCGTGCATGGTGTACTGTGTCTGCCATATCTCGCCCCTTTCGATAAGGTTTTGATACTTTTGATCAATTGTGTTTATCCCGTGAGCATCCTTGATGCCACCCTCGCCCATGGTCGGGTCGGCAAACGACGTGTAGAGGAAGTTGAAGCCTTCTTGCATCTCGTCCTGATTGTCAATGTTGAACGTGACCCAATAAGTGTTGTTGCCCTTATACTGCACTGTCGTCTTGTCGATATAGGAGAAGATGGGCAAGGTAGTGCCATCGTTCACATACATGCGGTCGGGCACTTCGGGCGGGTTAATACCGAGGTTGTCGTTGACGGCCCAGCCGTGCAAGTCTTCGGTCTGTGGTATCCAGTAGCCCATGAGTGCTCCCTTCGGCAGGCTGATACTGTGTATCAACTCGTGGATGGTCACCTCGTCTAAGAGCGACAAGTCAGGATTACCGTACGACGTGAGGTGGTTCACAGCTATTTCGTACTTCGTGAAGTGTCCTAACAGCGATGACGTCAGCTCCCACTGGGCGTAGGAAGATTTACCGGCGGGGATGTCGCCGAAGACGGTAGCGATGGTGGAGTCGAGTGCCAGCACGGTCTCGCCACCATTGAGGCGCGACGAGAGGATGCTGAAGTCGATGAACAGTCCCTTCTCGTTGTCGATGATCTTCGGCTGGTGGGTGAACATGCGGATGTTCGTGGCGTCGCCGTTGCCCTTGTTGTTAATGAGCACAGCGAACTCTGCCGGCACGATGGGCTCGATGACATCCTTCGTCAGCGGGTCGTCGCCGTAGATGTCGCGCTGCACGAAGTAGGTCAGGTCAAGGACGGGTGAGGGCTTCACCTGCAGGCTGACGGGCAGCAGCGTGCGCACCTGTGTGACGCCATCGCCATCGGTGAAGTAGAGCGTGCCGCCGAAGCTCCATGTGGTCAGCGCCTCGGGTGCGGCATACTTCGTCGGGATGAAGAGCACGGTGGCCACGCCCTTGGCCTTCGGACCGAGGGTCCATGGGCCGTCGACGGAACCTTCGAAGCCATCGATGCTTTCGAAGTTGATCTGGAACTCATGGCTGGTGGCCTCGTTGCCTAACAGGTCCTTCACAAGAAGTGACAGTTCAATGCCGGTCAGGTCAGTGGACAGTCCGTTCTCAACAGTCAGTGTGCCTCGGAAGGCCTGGCGCGTCATCACCAGCTTCTGGTCAATCTCCAGTTTCACGCTGGCGCAGGTGTTCTTGCCCATGTTCTCGTACATGTCGAGAAGGTCCTGCTGGGCACTTTCGTAGAGGTCGTCCCATGACTCGAAGCCTTTCAGCACAAGGTCGTTCTCACAGGAGTCGAGGCGGTTGACGTACTCATTGATATAACGTGTGCGTGGAATCTCATCGCGCTCCAGCCATCTTTCTTCTTTTCTTGGGTAAGACTTGTCGCGCCAGAGAAGTTCATTATTAATAGACCCATCTTGGGGGTAATATCCGTGCATTTGGTAATGTGATTCTCGATAATTTAGATATCCTATCCACTGTGCATACTTTTGGTAATATAGATGCATGCGGCTGACGTACTGGTCGTAGCTGAAGTCATAGTACTGGTCGGAGCCGTTGAGCTTGACAGCGTCTATCCGGTCTTGCATCTCTTCTATCGTTTTACCACCAGTCATAGTAGGAGGACTCCACGAATCCCATATAGAGCAATGCATTCCTTCCACCATCTCGGAGATGATGTTGTTCAGGGTGTCGATACTCTCCTGGAACTCCGACGTCAAATTGTCGAGCGCTTCTGGAGCATTCATGATTTCCTCCATCAAGTTAAACTCTGTCAGCAGGGCCTGTCCGTAGAGGTTCATCTTGGTGAGGTAGGTCAGGAAGTAGGAGTTGTCGACGTAGTTTTCCAGCAAATTCTGGTAGTACTCCACGGTGCCTTCCACCATGGCGGGATCCATTTCATCATCCTCGCTGCCGGTGCCCTCAGCCTTGTGTGGGCGGTGGGAACGTGAGAGGTAGTCGCCTCGGCCTACACCTTCGTAGACGTTTTTCACGCCGTTGTAGAAGTTCTTCCAGTCGTTAATTTTGTCTCTGATTCCGCCTGGGTTAGTAACGGCATCCTTGATATCTTTGATTTGCCCATCTACTTTATGCTTGATGTTGGTTTTGAGGGTATTCTTGATCTTGTTCCAGCCACTGTCGTTACTCTGCCAGATGTCCACATAGTCGCGAATGTCGTCAACGTCGTCGCTCCAGTCGGGTGTGGGCACAAGGTTCGACATGGCGCAGAGCAGGTCGATGGTACCGCGCAGGGCACCGTCGCTGGCTGCACGGAAGTTCAGACCGTTGCCTAAGCCTCCGTACACAGGTGTGCCGCCAGAACCGCCCCAAGCGCCACCGCCGTCGCCGCCACTGCAGCCGCCATTGCCGCCAGTGCCCACGTCCTTAATGAGATTGACGGTCTTGGCAACCCAGGCGTGCTTATGGTCTGAACCGCAAGGCCACTCCCAATCGGCCAGATACTTGCTGTTGCAGGGAAGGTTGCTGGCAGCCTTGAACATGCCGCGTGTGCCGGCAGTCTGCTCAACGTTATGTGTGACACGCACGGGGATGACATAGCTCTGCTGTGCACCTACAATTACACCCTCATGCTGCACCAGCGGTGTGAAGGTGAAGCCCTCGACCTCAGGCAGTGTGAGGTTGGTGCTCTGTGCGGCGATAAGTCCCTCGTTGCGCAGAATGATGTTGTAAAGCATTGACTTGCCCTCATCCAGCAGGTCGAGTCCCAGGGTGTCGGGGGCGCTCATGACGATGACGGGCACGGGCACCTGCGTCTCGTAGGTCAGGGTGCTGATGATTTCGTACTCGTCCTCAACCTCGGTCTCCACCACGTCCCAGCTCACGCCGATGGCCTGATAGGAAATGGTGGCGGTGTGGTTCTTCGTTTCGCCCGGCGACACGGTGACGTTCTGGCGGTAGTCGTCGTGCTTGGGAGCGGTGACATAGAGCTGGTAGAAGCCCTCGTTGATGTCGTTGAACGTCACGTAGCCGCTCGCGTCGGTGGTCAGCGTCTTGATGTCGGCGCCGGTGTTGTAGTCCTTCAGGCGCACGGTGGCCTCGCTGACATACGGGTGGTTGCCGTCCTTGTCGCCGTAGATGGTCATCTCGTCCTGAACATAGACCTTCAGGTTGCCCTTGCTCTCGCTGACGGTGGTGACGCTGAAGTGGATGACGGTGCCGTTGCCGTTCTCGCAGTTGATGGCGATGGTGCCCGTCTGCTCAACGTTCACGTCGAAGCCCTGACTATCGAAGCGTAGCAGTATCATCGTGCTGTCGCCGCGCTCCAGTGAGGGCAGCTGTGAGGCTGATGCCAGCGTGACGAACTTGCCCATGCCGGTGGGCAGCGAGATGGTGATCTTGCCCGTGGCTGTCTCGCCCTTGTTGGTGAGCCAGATGGGGTAGGTGCGTGGCTGGGTAATCTGGACGGTGGTCTTGATGTTGTTCTCGCTGACGGCCAGGTCGGCGGTGCGCATCTTCACGAAGTTCCAGGTGTTTACGTTCAGCGTGGCACCCTCGTCACACTTGATTTGGAACTGAATCTGTTCGTAGTTGGTAATGTTGGTAAGCGACTTGCCGGTGATGGTGTATTTCAGGTCTACCTCACCGTTGGCGGGCAGCGTGGCAATGGGCGTCACCTGGATGTCGTAGTTGTTGGTGGCACCGGTGAAGGTCATCGACACGTTGTGCAGGGCGAGGCCGCAGGTGTTGCGCAGGCGCATGACGAAGGAGCTGGTCTCGTCCTTGTACACCTCGTGTACGGTGTAGCTGGTCTCTGTGCGCTGCATGCCGTAGACCTCGAATGAGCCAAGGTAATTCTGCGACGTCTCTATGTCGGCACGGTTGCAGGCTCCGATTTTGACGGTGCCTGAGAAGCTGGCGGGGATAGTACGGTCGGCAATGAATGAGCCATCGGTTCTGATGCCGCCCGTCGGGCCGAATGATTCGCGCTGTCCATTGCAGTCCATGAAGAGCCACAAATTGTGGACCGTGTTCACTTGTCCGTCAATGCCTATGCAGGTGCCGGTGAAGTTGGCCTTCTCACCAACGTTGTAGCCGGTCTTCTTCGCTGCCAAGGTATAGTTGTAGAGGCTATTGCCCGTCAGTTCCACGATTTGCGATGTGTTGTTGGTGGTGAGCAGCTCTACGGGCTTGTTGTCAGGATTGACGACAGCCTTTACCTGATAGGTACCGGTGCAGGGGAAGTTTTTGGGGCGGAAGGTGAAGGTTTTGGCTTCGCCCTTATTCACCACGACGGGTATGGTGTAGGTGGTCCATTCGGTGTCGCCATAGTAGAGCTTCACGGGTACATTGGAGGGAGCAGCGGCTGAGCCGATGTTCTTCACCTGTATGGTGGCGTAGATGGGCGTTCCTTCGTTGACGAGGGTCTTGTCAAGTGTAAACGACGTGATGGTCAGGTCGGGCATGGTGCGGTCGCTGATGAGCAGCCATGTGCTGCCGGCACTGTAGCCTGTGGCTTGTGCGACGACGCTCACCGTGCGGTCGCCCTCGGCGACATCGTTGCTCAGTGCACGGAATGTGGTGGTGACGCTCTTCTGTCCGGCCGGGATGGTCACCGTCTTGCTGAACTCCACGTCGGCAGCATCGCTCGTCAGCGTCACGGCGAGGGCACCGCCGCTGGTGGTGTTGCGGCTGATGGTCAGTGTGCAGCCCTCTTCGGCACCTTCGAGGATGGTCGACTGGTTGGCAATGACGCTGAGCGTCGGTCCGTCGTCGTCGGTGATGGTGATGGAGTCGATCACCACGGCCTGCTTGTCGCCAATGGCGTCGCAGTTACAGTCGCTCATGTAGACTGAGGCACGGATGCGCACCGTGCGGTCGCCGTCCACCTCCTGGTTGTCCTTCACGCCAAGTGGGAACTTGACCGTGGTGGTACCGGCGGGCATGGTGAGCGTCTGCTGGCTGTAGTAGATGTCGTTCAAGCCGTCGTCGGCCAGCTTGATGGTGATCTTGTTGTTGGTCACCTCTGTGCGGGTGATGATGCCCATCATGGCCTGCGGGCCGGCACCCTCGCTGACGGTCTTCGGCGAGAGGGTCATGCTGATGGCGGGTGTGTCGTCGTCGTGGAGCATGAATACGACCTCGCCCGTCTGATAGTGCTCGGCAGTACCGCTGAGGCGGATGCTCATGTCGTTGGCCGGCTGGTTGTCCTGAATGATGGGAATGTCGATAGTGGCCTGCAGGGCGCCGTCAGGGAAGACGATGCGCTGGGGCAGCTTGAAGCGTTTCTGCTCCTCGATGTTCAGATAGACGGCCAGCTGTTCAGCCCATGGGCGCTGCGGCACGCTGACGGTGAGGTGGATGGTCTCGCCCTCGTTGTAGTCAGACTTGTCGACGGTGAAGGTCAGGGGAACGAGGTTGGTCTCTTCCATCGTCACCGTATCGGTCACGACATCGTAGCCGTTGTTCTGGTTGGCGTTGACAATGACGGCCACCTTGGGGTCGACGTCGTAGCGATTGTTCTGCACGGCATAGACATAGAAGCTGGTGCGGTTGGAGCCTTTGGCAAAGGTAACCGTGCCGTCGTTCGAGAAGCGCAGACGGTCGGTCTTGCCCGAGGCGTCGCGACTGGTAATATTGAACGTCTCGGCAATCGAGGTGTTGCCGGTGCGGCGCAACTCGCAATAGTAGCCATTGGTGGAGTTCTTGGGAATGACGGTCTTATTGGCTGTCAGCTGCAAGTATTTGTTGACGCGCAGCGAGTAGCTGCTGGCGGTGGCGGTGTTGTTCGCCTGGTTGATGGTGCTTTCACCACAGTCGGCTGCAGGCACGACCTGCACGACGGGGCGGCAAAGGCCACCGATGCCTGGAAAGTCGTCCAGGGTGAATGTGGCAGTGCGCGAGACGGAGCCATTGACAGCCAGTGTGCCATCGTAGGCCGTCGTGCCCACGTAGACCTGAGCGCCAGTGGTCTGGCTCTCCAGGTAGATGCGCTCGGTCCATCCGGCGCCTGTTGCCAGGTCGCCAATGTTCTTGACAGTCCATGAGAATTCGAGCTCACCGGCGGGGTCGACGAGCGTCTGCTTCACACGTACGTTCGAGGGCTGCAGGTCGGGGCGGGGAACGGTCTCGATGGTCACCGAGCCGTCGGCCTGTGAGGTCAGCACATTCTGCTGCTCACGGTTGGTCAGCACAACGCTGTTGGCCATCAGATAGACTGGATAGACGACGCCGTTGCCCAAGTCAGCGGGCAGGGGCAGGTCTACCGTGAGCACTGCTCCCGTGCTGCCTACGATGCGGCTGTTTTCACTGCTATAGACAATGATGCGGTAGGTCTTGTAGGACGACACACCGCCGTTCACTGCAGGGTCACGCCAGTGACCGCTGCTTGTCAGGCGTGTTGTCACGGTGTGGTTGGCGCAGCGCGTCTTCGACAGGGTGACTGCCGTGTTGTTGTTCTCATCGAGTGCGAGCTCGTAGGGCACATCAATGTCGAACTGTACACCGACGATGTCGCTGCTGTTTTCCATCTCAATGGGCAGGCTGACGGTTTTGCCCGCCGGGCAGGTCACTGCCCCCACACGCAGTACGTTGGTCTGCGCCTGCATAACGGCAGCTAAGCACAGCAACGCTGCTAATAGTTGGAATCTTAAGTATCTCATAGTCTTTAACTTTATCTTGGTTACCTTTTTACTTCTTCACTTTAAACTGTTTGCCGTTCACGTTGACGACGTAGACGCCCTGAGGCAGCGAGTGCCACGGACCGACGGGACGGCCCTGCAGGTCGTAGACCTGTCCCGTTTGTTGCTGTATCACAGCAACAGACCCCACACCGGTAGCCGTGTCGCCGACGACGGTGACGCCAAGGTGGCGGGCTTCGGCATTGCTCAGGTAGACGTCGCTGACGGTAGCGCCTGTGGGCAGGCTGTTCAGCAGCTCGTGCTCACCGGCGGCAAGGGTGTTGCCAGCAGGCGAGTAGACGACGATGCGCACACCGTCGACCACGTCGCGCATGGTGACCGAGAAGCCGGCGCGCAGGGCGTTGCTGACGTTGAGCTGGCGGCTGTTGGCACCGCTGACGGTCAGCTGCAGGGCGGCCACCTCGTCGCTGTTGGCGAGTGTGACGCTGCTGCCACTGACAGTAATCAGGTTGCTGCTTTCAGGCGACACCATATTATTAATACGCGCGCGTGAGCCTGATGGCTGCTCGAAGCCGAGCAGGAAGTCCACGGTGCCTACGATGTCGCTGACGTTGATCTTCTCGTCGCCGTTGGTGTCGGAACAAGCGAAGTTGTACATGACGCCGGCGGGCTTCGCGTCGTTCAGGGCGTAGTAGATGACGCTCTGCAGGTCGGTGACGTCGACCGTCTGGTCGGCGTTCACGTCGCCGTCAGTCCAGGTGAGCCTGAGCAGGATGGTCTGCTGGTTGCCGCCGATGGAGTAGGCCAGTACCTTGTCCTTCTCGGCCTTCAGTGGGTAGTTGCTGGTGTAGAGATTCCACTGCCCGTCGGTCTTATAGAACTCCCAGACGTTGGGCCACGGGGTGTAGTAGCTGTTGGTGTGGTAGAAGCGGGCCAAGTCGTTGCTGGTGTAGCCGAAGTCCTGGTTGCTGTGGCGGTAGGTTGACAGACGATTGGTCGGTAGTGTGAAGGGCACGCCGACGGTGACATCGGTGACGGGTGCGTTCGAGGGCACCACAAGCTCACTGGTGGCGTAGTCGAAGAACTGACGGTTATAGGTAAAGTTTGTCAGCGTCGTCTTGGGGATGACTTGTGAGATGTCGGTCAGACGGTTGTAGCTGACGTCGAGCTTCGTCAGGGTCGTCAGCTTCGAGGCGAAGGGATAGATGTCGCCAGTGAGCAGGTTGCCCTGGAGGTAGAGCTCGGTGAGGGGTGCGAGCGCATCGGCCGACTTGCCGTTGAACAGGGTGCCGATGTTGCCGGTGAGCTGGTTGTTGCTCAGGTTCAGCGTCTGTAGCTGCTTCAGCAGGAACAGCGAGTCGGGCAGCTGGCCGGTGAGGCCCTGTGCCGAGAGGTTGATGCCGGTGATGCGGTAGAGGTCGGTGCTGCTTTCGACGGTGGTGACCCCTGCCCACTTGCCAGTGGCATAGTGGTTGTTGTCGAGGTCCCACTGTGTGCTCTTCCACTGCGTGCCGCCCAGCTCACGATAGAGCTTCTTCAGCACAGCATAGTCGAGGTCGTCGAGCACGGCGCCCATGAAGAAGCTGCGAATCTCCTTGAAGTCCTTCCAGAAGGTGGCCTCCTGATAGAGTGACTCTGTTCCCTCGGGCACCTCGAGCACGCATTTTGAGCGGAAATCCTTGCTGTAGGTGTCGCTCTTGGGCGGCGTGCCGGCATAGACACGCATCAGCTGCAGTGAGTCGCAGCCATAGACGGCAGTGAAGCTGGTCCATTGCGAGTAGTCCTGGTTGCGGCCGAAATAGATGCTCTTCAGACGCTTGCAGTTCTCGAAGCAGTGAGAGCCGAGGTCGGCGGTGAAGCCGTCGGGAACGCGGAAAGTCTGTAGCTGTGAGTTGGAGAAGGCGTATCCATCAATATTTGTTATGTTCTCAGGCAGGTCAATCTCCGTCAGGCCACTCTGATCGAAGGCCATCCAGCCTATCTCGGTGACGGTGGCGGGCAGGTTGATGTGCTGCAGGGCGGTGGCCTTTTGGAAGGTGTAGTTTGGTATGCGCGTAAGATTGGCAGGCAGCTTGACGCTGACGAGGTTAGGCGTGTTGCAGAAGACACTGTTGCCAAGGGTGGTGAGACCGTCGGGAAGAACCACACTGCTGATGGCGCAGCCGTTGAAGGCGTCGCCGGCAATCTCGGTGACACCATCGGGGATGGTCAGCGTGCCAGTAATCTTGGGCGTTTCGCGGAACGACGAGCCGCCGATGTAGGTCAGGGCGGTGGGCAGCTTGGTGAGCACCAGCTCCTTACAGTTCCAGAAGGCATCGTACTCGATGCGCGTTATTTGGTCGTTCAGCACGATGGACGGCAGCTTCACGCAGTCGCGGAAAGCACGGTATTTGATGGTGCGGATGCCGTTGTGCATCGTGACGGTGGTCAGATTCGGGCAGTTGAAGCAGTAGGCGTTAGGTACGTAGTCGATGCCAGTGGGCACGTTAACGGTCGTCAGATTGGCACAGTCTTCGAAGACGGAGCCTTCCATCCACGCGATGGAGTTGGGCAGAGTGACGGTGGTCAGACCCGTGTTGCGGAATGCCTCACCATAAACCGTGGTCAGCGTCGTCTGATTCAGGCCGTTGACGGTGGTCAGCTTCGTACAGTCATGGAAGACGCGGCTGCCGATTTCGGTGACGCCAGTGGGCAGGGTGGCGGTGGTCAGGTTGCCGCAGTGGTAGACAAGTCCTCTTGGTATTGCCTTGATGTTGGCTGGGACGGTGAACTGGGTGATGGCCTCGCAGTACTCGAAGGCCCAGTCGCCGATGCTGGTAATGGTCGACGGCAAACTGATAGCTGCGACGGCCTTGCACTCGCTGAAGGCAGCATAGCCGATGGACTCTAGCCCTTCGTTGAAGGTGATGCTGGGCAGCACCCAGTTGTAGCGGAAGGCATAGTTGCCGATGCTCTTGCACGAGGCAGGGATGACGAGGGGCGACGTGCGTACCTTGTTATTAAAGAAAGCGTAGTCGCCAATGCTTTCGACGGTGGAGGGTATGTTGACCGTTTCCAAGGCGTAGCACTCGCTGAAGGGGCCGTGGCCGATGGTCTTAAGACCATTGGACAGCGTGGCGCTGACCAGCTTTTCACAGTGCCAGAACACCTCTTGCTCCAGTGCGGTAACGCCGCTGGGGACGGTCACCTGGGTGATGCCGGTGTAGTAGAAGGCATCGCGCCCGATGGTCTTCACACCAGATGGAATGGGACACTCGGTGAGACGGAATCGGTTGCCGTGATCGCGCTCCTGACAGATGGCATACTCGCCGATGGCGGTGGTGCCGCTGGGCAGCTTGAGCGAACGCAAATGAGGCATGTCGTAGAACATGAAGTTACCCACAACGTTGGCCTCCGTGTTGTAGACGGTGCTGCCGTATTGTGTCACTGCGCCATTGTCCCAATGCCAGCGCGCGTAGCTGTCGCCGCCAGCAACGATGGAAGCATTGGTCAAGTCAAGCTTCTGTAGACCCCACATCTGCTGATGCAGGAAGTTGATATCGGTGCCGTTCAGCGGTCCGCTGACGGTCAGCTCAATGATGTTGGCGGGGTCGCCCTTGGCCATCACTTTCTGCTCTAACTGTCCGCCGGCGGTGGTGGTAACACTGATTGTGGTGGGCTGGCCGATGGGCACGATGTGGTACTTCTTGGTGAAGTCGTTAGTGCGGTAAGTGTCCACCAGGTCAGGATTGACGTAGAGCGTTATACTTCCTGGTAGGGCATAGCCCTGTTCGAAGGGGTAGTTCGGGCCAGGGAAGGTCAGCTTCTGGAGGTTAGTCATATTGGAGCCGCACCAGGTGTAGTCTGTGCCTAACGAGGTGAGCCCTGTGCCGAAGTTAATCTCGGTGAGCGACGTGCAGGCGTAGAAGACGCCTTGGCCGATGGTCTCGACGGCATCGGGCAGGGTGATCGACTGCAGACTGGGGCAGCCGGCGAACGTGTTGTAGGGGATGGTCGTGATGTTGGGCGAGCCGTTGAAGACGCACGAGCGCAACAGGGCGCAGTTGTCAAAGGTCTGATCGCCTAATGATGTGAGGTTACCTGGGAAACTGACGGTTTCCAGTTTGTCACAATTATAAAAGACCTGTTTTCCCAAGGTCAGGTTGCCAGTGCCAGTGGTAAAGGTGACCGTCTTCAAATTGTTGCATTGATAGAACCCGTAGTTCTCGATACTGGTCAGGCTGGCGGGCAGGGTGATGCTCGTCAGGGCGTGACAGTAGTCAAAGCAGTCGTTTTTGATGGTTGTCAGGCTGGTGGCCGCACTGAGGTTGATGGAAGACAAGGCGGCACAGTCACGGAAGGCGTGGGAGCCCAGAATCTGTACTTTAGAGTTCAGGGTGACGCTCACGAGTTTTGAGCAGCCGCTGAAAGCATAGTTGCTTGTGCCATCGGGGCCGCCAACAGCGATGATGTTCTTTCCGAACGTGATGCTTACGAGGTTGCCGCGGTTGCCGACACCGCCACTGACGTAGAGCACCTGGTGGCTCACACCGTTGGCATCGGTAACGGCATCGGCGATGATGATGCGGCCGGCCTTCGATGCGTCGGAAGCGTAGGTCTTGACGGTCTTGAAAGTGGCAGGGCCGTCGGCGCTGTCGTAGCTATAGGTCAGCTCGTTGCCGTTGGCATCGGCTACCACCACGTCGGTGGCTGAGGCCATAAGCGGCAGGGCGAGGCTGAGCATAAGCAGGGCGCAGCGCAGGTGGGTTAATCTGACTTTTTTCATAAGGTTGTTGTTTTTGATAAGTAATATTTGTGCAAAGTTAATAAAAAATAGGGGAAAAAGGGCCGCTTTTTGCTATCATTCCACTAACAAAAGCACAAATTGTTAGTCGTTTTGCACTTTTTGTTAGTGAAAAGTGCTCCTAACGCCCCCAAGGTTTGCCCAAAGAGGACGTCGTGTCTGCTCGGAGAAGTGTGGGAGAGATCTCGGAGAAGTGTGGGAGATATCTCGGAGAAGTGTGGGAGAGGTCTAGGAGAAGTGTGGGAGAGATCTAGGAGAAGTGTGGGAGAGATCTAGGAGAAGTGTGGGAGAGGTCTAGGAGAGGAGTGGCAGTCCTCTCGGAGCGGGTTGGTAGTCCCCTCGGAGCGGACTTTGGGTTTGTTCGAAAGAGACTTGAAACTAATCGGTCTTTAGTGCAAGAGACCTCCCCTAACTTGAAGATTTTTGTCCGCTTAAGGACAAAAATCGCCTGTAGGAGGGGGATAAGATAGACCTGCAGCGGAAAAGGTAACTTATCCCCCTCCTACAGGAGGGGTTAGGGGAGGTCATTAGAGGGGTTAGGGAAGTTCACCAGAGTGCTTAGGGAAGTTCACAAAAGTGCTTATGGGAGTTCACTGGAGTACTTAGTGTAGTTCACCGGAGTGTTTAGGGTAGTTCACCGGAGTGTATATGGGCGGTCACTGGAGGAGTTACGGCTGGGCGAGCCACTCTCGGGGCGTCATGCCAGTGACTGACTTGAAGTTTCGGAAGAACGACGTCTCGTTGGCAAAGCCCGAAGCTGTAGAGAGCACCGTGCTCTTTATGTTTGGGTTGTCGCGAAGCAGCTGCTTGGCATGCTCGATGCGCAGGTTGTTGAGGAACTGCGAGAACGAGCATCCCTTGGTGGCCTTGACGCTGTCGGAGATGCTACGCTTGCTGGCTTTCAGAATTTCCGATACGTCGCTAAGCTTCAGCTCGCTGTTGAGGTAGAGTCGCTGGCTGGTCATCAGTGTGTCAAGCCGTTCGAAGAGGAGGGCTGCTGTTTCGTTGTAAACGGTGGGCTCTGAGTCATCGTCGGCATCACTCGGGTCGTCCTCGGTAGCATCGTCAAGGTCAGACGACGTTTCAATGGCGATTGTCGCACGCTGACGGCGACGTACCAAGAATACTGCGCAGGCGATGAGGAGCAGGGCTACCGCGAGGACGAGCCACACCCATGTAGCCGACAGCAGACCGGCACCAGCAGGAGCCGTTTCTGGATTGAAACGGAAAAGCCACACGGTGTCGAAGGGCTTGTAGTTGCTGTCGTAGATGCCTCCGGCGATGAGCAGGTTGCCGTCGGGCGTCAGGACGGGTATCTGGTTTCCTATGTCGGGAATGGGGTCAGTGTAGTAAAGCGTCAGCTTGGCAGGGACGCTCGCGGGGCGGTCGTGCTCTGCGCTTGCCACCGCGGCGGCATAGTCGATGCAAAGGACGTAGTGGCGGAGTTCATTGTCGCCCCCTTTCAGATAAGCCTTGCCCGCCTGGCGGTCGGCAACGATGGGCGAGTAGTAGGTGATGTCGCCCAAGCTGCTGCGCGTAGGGACAGGCACGTCGGTGGGCAACAGTGTGAACACGGTGTCGCGCACCAGAATGATGGCCATCTGCCCGCAGGAGTCTTGTGCGGCAATGAGGTTGGCGTAGACGCCTTTCTTCTCGTCGCCAACGAAGGCGCAGTTGCTGTCGTACAGAGACTCGATGTTCAGCGGAGTCCACTGGGTCAGCAGCGGTGCATGGAAAGTACTGCCCTTCACACGGTCGACGATAGACGCATCGATGGGGTGGTAGCAAGTGTCTATCGGCGCAAAGATGAGAGCATCGTCGGCAGCCGAGTGGAGCATGTAGGGATGTCTGCGCTGCACCGTTGGGGTCTTGATGTGACGAAAGGCCGGTTGGGAGTCGTAAAGTTCGATGTCATCGCGGTAGTAGTGATTGCCGCTGATGGCCACCCGCCCGCTGTCGAGCTCGATGGCTGAGGCCAGGCTGCGCTTGGTGTCAAGGCATCCGAAACCCTCGAAGGTGTGGGTGGCGGGGTCGTAACGCTCTACCGTAAAAGTATGGCCAATGCCGAGCGCTTCGGAATGACCACCGAACACGAGCACTTGCCCCGAACGCAGCCCCACGACGGTGCCGTTGTCGTGGGTATAGACCATTTGCATGGTGTGCCAGCTGCCGTTGCTGAAGTATTCGGCCGTCTGAACGGGGACGAAGCCCGACGTGCGCCCGCCAATCACCGTGAGCTCGCCATTGGCATAGAGGGTGGTGTGGCCTGCGCGCGGCTCGTTCATGGGCGTGAGCCGTTCGGGCGACATCTTCACCTCAGGGCATGCTGCCGCTTGGTGGTTGTCGCTCATTGCCTTCAGGGGCAGCAGGGCGAGAAGGGTTAAAATAATATAAGGTACGCGCATGCGAGAGTCAATCATTCGGTAGAATTTGCGGGCAAAGATAAGGATTTTTTGTGACATACGCAATTATATCCTGAACTTTGTGACGTGTCTTTTGATTATTTTCACACTCAACATTTGTGCGATTCGATTTTATTGCTTACTTTTGCGCCCCGAAACGTATCACACATATTATTCAAGAAAAGAATATGAGAAGCAGAACAGCAAACTGGTTTGAGTGCAAGATTCGTTATGAGAAGATCATGGACGACGGCTTGCAGAAGAAAGTGACCGAGGCCTACGTCGTTGATGCCCTGAGCTTTAGCGAGGCCGAGGAACGAATCATTGAGGAAATGTCGTCGTACATCAGCGGCGAGTTCAACGTGACCGACATCAAGAAGGCGCCATACGGTGAAATCTTCTTCGACGACGCACCGACGGCTGACCGCTGGTATAAGGCCAAGCTGCAGTTCATCACCTTGGACGAAAAGACCCAGAAGGAGAAACGTTCGAGCATCAACTATCTTGTTCAGGCCGGCTCGTTCAACGGTGCCGTGAAGAACATCGACGAGGTGATGGGTACCGGGATGAGCACTTATGAAATTGTGTCTGTGGCCGAGACGATGCTGATGGACGTCTACGAGCATTTGGCTACCAAGCCCAACGACGACAAACCGGAATTCGAAGAGCAGGCGTAAAGCGCCGACAATCATTGTTTTTGTATGGAATACCCAGTCAAAGAGAATCTGCACCGCGTGTGGGACGCCCTGCCGCAGGGCGTGCGTCTGGTGGCTGTCAGCAAGTTCCATCCTGAGGACTACGTGATGGCTGCCTACGACGAGGGGCAGCGTGTGTTCGGCGAGAGCCACGAGCAGGAGCTGGCGCGTAAGGTGCCGGCACTGCCGAACGACATCGAGTGGCACTTCATTGGCCACCTGCAGACGAACAAGGTGAAATACATTGTGCCTTACATCGCCATGATTGAGGCGGTGGACTCACTGAAGCTGCTGCGCGAGATTGAGAAGCAGGCGGCGAAGGTCGACAGGGTGGTGAAGGTACTGCTGGAGCTGCACATCGCCGAGGAGGCTACGAAGTACGGGCTGACGCTCGACGCCTGCCGCGAGCTGCTCAGTGGCGGCGAGTGGCGCACGATGGCTCATGTGCAGATCTGCGGGCTGATGATGATGGCGTCACTCACCGACGACGAGGCGCAGCTGGGGCGTGAGTTCCAGACGGCAGCCGACTTCTTCGACGAGGTGAAGCAGCAGTACTTTGCCGACGATGCTGCCTTCTGCGAGCGTTCGTGGGGCATGAGCGACGACTACCTCATCGCCGTCCGTCACCACTCTACGATGGTGCGCATCGGCACCAGCATTTTCGGGCCGAGGGTGTATTAGGCCCACCCCTGACCCCTCCCGAGGGGAGTCTATATAGAATAACTCAAGTTTCGCAAGCGATGAAAACGATGCGCAGCCAGCCCCGTAGGGGCATGACAATGGTAGCCAGCCATTTCAATGGCTGGTATAAAGGGGCGTTAGAAGAGCGTGCCGTAGGTACGCGACAGCATTCAACCCTTGTCGCGTACCTACGCCACGCTCGCTACCCCAGCCCTGTGTACCGGCCATTAAAATGGCTGGCTACCATTGTCTGATGCCTACGGCATCGGCTGTGCAGAACTTACGCAAAACTTGCGAAACTTGAATAATTTGAAAGATTTGATTCGATTTGTCCTATTTCTCGGCGAAGCCGACTGGATTAGATGAGGCTATTATCTATTCCTTTGTTACTATCTTTGTTACTATGTTACTGTGTCTTCCCCCTTTGCTTTGTCTCCTCCCTTTCGGGGAGGCCGGGAGGGGTTTCACTTTGCGAAGCCTTTTGTTACTATTCTTGTTACTATGTTACTGTGTCTTTAACCATTAACCCTTAACCATTAACCATTCACCATCTTTGTTACTGTGTCTTTATACCCCCATACCCTGTCTTTATCCCCCTTCGCTTGCGAAGCCTTTTGTTACTATTCTTGTTACTATGTTACTGTGTCTTTAACCATTAACCCTTAACCATTCACCATCTTTGTTACTGTGTCTTTATACCCCCATACCCTGTCTTTATCCCCCTTCGCTTGCGAAGCCTTTTGTTACTATTCTTGTTACTATGTTACTGTGTCTTTAACCATTAACCCTTAACCCTTAACCATTCACCATCTTTGTTACTGTGTCTTTAAACTTTTACTCTGTCTCCCCCTTCCTTTGTTACTATTTTTGTTATTCTGTTACTGTGTCTTTAAACCCCATACTTTGTCTTTCTCCTTTACTATTTTCCCATCAAAAAATGATACAGCCGGACGCCTGCTGCAGGCATCCGGCTGTGTTATTGGTTGGCCGTAAGGTGTTTGAGGAAGTGTTACTTTGTTGCCCCTCATGTCATAGCCGTGAATACTCTGTCGATGCCAGGAAACACGGACAGGCCTTGCTCACGTGCGGCAGCTCACAGTGCCCGATAATCTTAGCGTCGGGGTAGTCGAGCTTCAGCGACTGCAGCAGGTGCCAGAGTGAGGCTTTCTGTGCATCGGTACGCGTGTCCATGGGACGCCCGTGCTTATCGAGGCCTCCCTCGTAGCAGACGCCTATAGAGTGCTGATTGTAGTGCTTAGCATGTGCGCCTACGAGGTTCTCATGGCGTGTCTGGTACACCTTGCCGTCACGGGTGACATAGTAGTGGTAGCCGGTGAACCCGAAACGCGCTGCGTGGTCGGCAATAAGCTTCGTGACGGGGTAGGATCGGTCTTCGCGCGTCGCGCTGCAGTGAATAACAATTAAATCAATTCTTCGCATATTTTTGCATGTGTTTTTAGTGATTAATTAATGGCCAGATTTTGCATCGGTTCTACACGGTTTTTCATAGCCAGATTTTGCATCGGTTCTACACGGTTTTCATGGCTGGTTTTCGCATCGGTTCTACACGGTTTCCATGGCTGGTTTTTGCATCGGTTCTACACGGTTTTCATGGCTGGTTTTCGCATCGGTTCTACACGGTTTTTCATAGCAGGTTTTCGCATCGGTTCTACACGGTTTTCATGGCTGGTTTTTGCATCGGTTCTACACAGTTTTTCATAGCCCTTTGCCTCTCCTTGCTTTTTGCCAGCTAAGCCAGATCTTTTCTTCTGTTACTTTTTTTTGTTACTATGTTACTGTGTCTTTAACCTTCTTCGCTTGCGAAGCCTTTTGTTACTCTCTTTTGTTACTCTGTTACTGTGTTTTCTCAACTTTAATAAGTTGAGTAAGGAGGTGAGGAGTA
>JAFPZD010000069.1 GCA_017417465.1 Prevotella sp.
ACCGTATTACAGAACTATAAATAATTATACTATGAACGTTGAGAAAATCATGCAAGGCCTGGAGCAGAAACACCCGGGCGAAGCAGAATTCCTGCAAGCAGTAAGAGAAGTGCTGGTTTCTATCGAGGATGTGTACAATCAGCATCCTGAGTTTGAGAAAGCCAAAATCATCGAGCGACTGGTGGAGCCCGAGCGTATCACGACATTCCGTGTGCCCTGGGTCGACGACAAAGGCGAGGTTCAGGTGAACATCGGCTATCGCGTACAGTTCAACTCGGCCATTGGCCCGTATAAGGGAGGCCTGCGTTTCCATCCATCAGTAAACCTGAGCATTCTGAAGTTCCTCGGTTTCGAGCAGACTTTCAAGAATGCACTTACCACGCTGCCTATGGGTGGCGGCAAGGGCGGCAGCGACTTCAGCATCCGCGGCAAGAGCGACAATGAAGTGATGCGCTTCTGCCAGGCCTTCATGTGTGAGTTGTACAAAGTGATTGGTCCCGACATGGACGTGCCTGCTGGCGACATCGGTGTGGGTGGACGTGAGATAGGCTACCTCTTCGGTATGTATAAGAAGGTGACCAGCCAGTTCCATGGTGCCACACTGACGGGCAAGGGCATGGAATGGGGCGGCTCTATCCTGCGCCCAGAGGCCACAGGTTATGGCGCTCTCTACTTCGTCAACCACATGATGAAGACACACGGTCTGGACATCAAGGGCAAGACGGTTGCGCTGTCAGGCTTCGGTAATGTGGCGTGGGGTGCTGCCAAGAAAGCTACTGAGCTGGGGGCTAAGGTGATTACCATCAGCGGTCCCGACGGTTACATCTACGACCCTGCCGGACTGGACGACGAGAAGATAGAATACATGCTGGAGCTGCGCGCATCGGGCAACGACGTCTGTGAGCCCTACGTTGAAGAGTTCGACGGTGCTACCTTCTACGCTGGCAAGAAGCCTTGGGAGCAGAAGGCAGACATCTATCTGCCCTGTGCTACGCAGAACGAGCTGAACGGTGCTGACGCTGACAAGATACTGGCCCAAAAGCCGCTATGTGTGGCTGAAGTGTCGAACATGGGATGCACCGCTGAGGCTGTCGACAAGTTCCTGGCTGCCGGTCAGCTGTTCGCGCCTGGCAAGGCCGTCAATGCCGGTGGCGTAGCAACGAGTGGACTGGAGATGACGCAGAACTCCATGCGCATGGCTTGGACGGCTGAGGAGGTAGACCAGCGTCTGCATCAGATTATGTCGGGCATTCACGAACAATGCGTCAAGTACGGCAAGCAGCCCGATGGCTACATCAACTACGTGAAGGGTGCCAATGTAGCCGGATTCATGAAGGTTGCCAAAGCAATGTTAGCACAAGGTGTTGTATAAGATTATCCTCATCATAACATTCGCCTTAATAGGTTTTACCCCTCTGCAAGCCCAAAAGCAGCAGAGGGGCAAAGCCTCTTTCTATTCCAAGAAATTCTTCGGTCGCATGACAGCCAGTGGTGAGCGGTTGCATCCAGATAGCCTGACATGTGCTCACCGCAGCTATCCCTTTGGCACGAAACTCGTCGTGTATAATCCCGCCAATGGGCGCAGCGTCATCGTGAAGGTGACTGACCGCGGACCATTTGTTCGTGGACGCATCATCGACCTGTCGTGGCGGGCTGCCAAAGAACTCGACATCATCTCAAAGGGTGTGGCGATGGTCATCGTACAGAAGGCCAGCAGCTTCATCGTTCCTTTCCAACCCAACGATGAGATTGAGATTCCAGAAATGGATTTGGAAACCAACGAAGGTGCGCCTGCCTTGGTGCCGTTCTGGAAAGACCTGAAGGCGACTACCGCTTCCGAGTCTGAACAATGATTTCCTTCGTCAGGGCAGCCATCTCCTTGTTACCCTGCTTCACGCCAACCTGAATAACAACCTCTCCATCTTTCAATTTCTTATCGGGCAGGATGGTGGCGGTATAGCGTATGCCGCTATTGGGAGCAATGCTCTCTACGTGCAGGTTGGGCGAAATCTGGATGTGCTTATTGCCCGACACATCGGTCACAGTGGGCTGGATATCATAGAGCGTCACGGTAGAGCGGTTCATCACCTCAAATACCACGCGGCACTCCTCGCCGGCATGCATTATTCCATCGTTGCCACCGTCTATAAAGCGGGCATTACGAATCTCTATCTGCGGGGACGCCACACGGATAGACTCTACCTTCGAACTGCTGCCCTGCGGCCCTGCCCCATCGAACGTGATGCGGTCGTCACCACTATTGGTGGCATCAAATCCACTATCATCACTACTACTGTAACGGTCGTTGCCATAACTACCATTGCCATAACTGGCATTGCCACGCTGGTAGCCATAACGGTCACGCTGGTACGCCTCATATTTCTTCTGCTCCTGCTGGTCAGCAGCAGCACCTACGGCAGCACCGATAGCAGCACCGCCAGCCATACCCACAATCGTTCCGATGTCATGGCCACGCCATCCACCAGAGATGCCTCCTATGGCAGAGCCTAAGATAGAACCGAAGGCAGCACCCGTAGCCGCTCCCTCGCCAGTGTATGTACCGCAACTGCTCATCAATAGCACACTGCCCATCAGTGTCAACAACATCTTCTTCATAATCGTAAATGCTTAATGTTTCACGTTGCAAAATTAAACATTATCCGCAAAACACCAAGGGGATTTTCCCGAAAAAACAAAGGGATTTCCCTATTTGAAAGAATTGGTAGCCGGAATAAAACACGAAGAAGCCCTGAATCATTGCTGACTCAGGGCTTCTCTTTCAAAAAAGTGGCGGCCTCCTACTCTCCCACATTGCATTGCAGTACCATCGGCGCAGGCGGGCTTAACTTCTCTGTTCGGAATGGGAAGAGGTGGGACCCCGCCGCAATAACCACCTGAATATCG
>JAFPZD010000070.1 GCA_017417465.1 Prevotella sp.
ACAAGCGCTAAAACCGCAGATGATGCAGATTGCGCAGATAATACTATATATTGTTTTCATAATTCTTACGTTATTTTTATTGCGATAGCAAATTATTCACTTCAATTACCACTGTCCACAGTTCTGGGTGTAGTGTCCGTTGGAGGCTGCCATTTGCTCCTTGGGGATGGGTAGGTACTCGTTCTTGTTGGCTGTGAACTGCGAGCCAGCGAGGAAGTTCATTTTCTCGCTCTCCGTGCTGTAGAACTTGTTAAGCACAGTAGCGGCATCGCCCCAGCGCACGAGGTCGAAGAAACGTTCACTCTCCATAGCCAGTTCCAGTCGGCGCTCCATCTTGATGATCTTCATGGCGTCGTCCTTCGAGAATGTTCCGTTGTACTTACCTACAGCGAAGTGAATGCCGTACTTGTTGGGATAGTTAGAGACAACGCTGTTGGTGGCCATGGCTGCGGCGCGGTCGCGCACCTGATTCACCAGAGCGAGGGCCTCGGCGGTCCTGTCCGTCTGGGCCAATGCCTCAGCACGCATCAGCAGCACGTCGGCATAGCGTAGCACAACGCGGTTCATCGAGGTAGCCCACTGCGAGTCGCAGAGGTAAAGGTAGCTGTCGGTCAGTGCTGGGTCGACGTTCTGCTTCAGCGACACGTAGTAGCCGTAGGTGCCACCCGATCGGCTCCAGGCGTTGGTCTCGCTGATCATGAAGCTGGTGTTGTACATATAGGGAGTGCCGGGGACACCGACGGTGATGAACAGGCGGGGGTCAACGGTCTCCGTCGAGCCAACGGTGTAGTCCTTGTCGGCAAAGGTGTCGAGCATGGGCAGGCCGTCGCTGTTGGTACGATAGGCGTTGACCAAATTGTGAGAGGGCTTGTAGAAGTCGCAGCCGCTGTCGTGAACCTTGGGAATGCAAGGAACGATGAGGCGGTTCGAGAAGTTCAGGTTGCCGTATGTAGTGCCGTCGTTCTTTGAGTACTGGATAGCCCAAAGGCTCTCCTTGCCGTTCTCGTATTGCTCCTCGGGGCGGAAGTTGTTGTGCAGGTCGGGTTCGAGACCATAGCCGGTATAGAGGGCGGGGGCGGTGTATTCGAGCACTTTCTGCAAGTCTTCGGCATTGATGGCGGTTACCTTGTTGCTGTTGGTATCGTCCTGATGATAAGCCTTATAGAGATAAACTTTGGCCAACAAAGCGGCAGCGGCAGCCTTCGTGGGGCGTCCCTTTTCGGCCTGCACGGCAGGAAGCACAGCGTAGGCGGCCTCAAGGTCGTTAATTATCTGCTGCCAGCCTTCGTCGTTGGTGTACTCGGTGTTCGAAAGGTTGTTATAGTCCTCTTCCGTCATGTTCAGCTTGTTCACAAACGGAATCTTCTTGAACAGGCGCTTCAGTTGGAAATGACCGTAAGCACGGAGGAACTTCATCTCGGCGGTGCGCTGCTGGATGGTGGCGTTCTCCTGGTCTGAACTGGCAAGGACATCGAGCGACAGGCTGACACGCGACAGATACTGGTAGAGCTTGTTCCAGATGGAGTTGAAGGGCCAGTCGCCAGTATCTATTCCTATGCCCATCTCAAGGCGGTGAAAAGGTTCCCCGTCACTGAACGAGCTGCCTCCAACGTAGGCGTCGTCAGAGCGGGTGTCATAGTTCCAAAGGGAGAAACTGGCATTCATATCCTCGATGGACAGAAGTCCTGCGTATGCAGAAATGAGAACATTGTCGATATACTCAGGCTGCTTCACTTCGTCCTGAGTCAGTGTGGCCTGCGGCACCTGCTCTTCCAAAAAGTCGGAGCAACTCACCAAACCACAAATTACGCAGATTGCACAGAAAAATCTATATATTGTCTTCATAACTATATTCCGTTTAATTCGTGAAATTCGTTTTAATTCGTTGTCTTAGAATCCTACGTTCAATCCGAAAGTGAGGTTGAGGGGAATGGGATAGCCGAAGCCGGGGTTCTCAGGATCGTTGCCAGTGAACTTGCTGCTCTTGATGGTGATTAAGTTCTGGGCAGACAGGTAGAAACGGATACGGTCCATTTTTAACTTGTCGGTAATACTTTTAGGCATGTTGTACCCCAACTGGATGGTGCGGAGCTTGACGTATGAGCCATTCTCGATGTAGTACGAACTGACGCGACCCTCGTTGTTGGTGTCACTCGTGGTCAAAGCGGGGATGTCGCTGCCTGGGTTCGTGGAGCTCCAGGCTTCGAGTACACGGACGCCCTTATTCAGATAAGGTACGTTGATGGCCGAGTTGGCCCAGAAGTCGGTCTGCGACTTATAGCCGCGACAGTCCACGTCCACGCCTTGCACGCCCTGCCAGAACATCGTCAGGTCGAAGTTTTTGTATTGCAGGTAGATGTTCAGACCCCATGTGAAGTCGGGTGTCGGGTCATAAATCCAATCCTGGTCGGCCTCGGTGATGCTGCCGTCGCCGTTGAGGTCCTTATAGCGGATGCGACCCAGCCCGGCACCTTCCTGACGGGCGTGGTTGTCAATCTCTTCCTGACTTTTGAAGATGCCGTCGGCGATGTAGCCCACTTGTGAGAACATCGGGTGGCCGACAACGCTCTTCACGCCATTGCCGCCGTATTTGCCGTTGGCGGCTACGGTCTCCGGCAGTTTGGTGACCTCGTTGGTGTAGCTGCTGATGTTGCCGTTGATATCCCACGAGAAGCCGTTGGAAAGACTGTGGCGGTAGCCGATGGAGAGTTCCCAACCGTTGTTCTTCACCTCACCGGCATTGATCCACTGGCCGCTGCCCTCACCCATGGCGGCGATACCCTCCATGAAGAGCAGGATGTTGGTGGTCTTCTTGTTGAACCAGTCGAACGAGCCGTAGATTTCATTCTTCAAGAAAGCGAAGTCGAGACCGATATTATTCTGAGTAGTGGTTTCCCACTTGATGTCGTCGTTGCCACGCTGGGTGCGTACATAGCCATTAGCAAGGTCGTAACCGCCGTTCCTGCCAGTGATGTCGTAAGAGGTTCCTGCCTGACCACTGCCCCAAAGACCTGTAGACACTACCGACTTATACAGGGTGTAGCGTGCGGTGTTCGAGATTTCCTGATTACCAGTCTGTCCCCAAGAGTAACGTAGCTTCAGGTTGTCGAGCCACTGTATGTTCTGCATGAACTTCTCCTGTGAGAGACGCCAACCGGCACTGACAGAGGGGAACGTACCGTACTGGTTGTTGCTACCGAAGCGGCTGGAGCCGTCACGACGGATGGTGAACGAGGCCAGGTACTTGTCATCGTAGGTGTAGTTCACCTTGCCGAAGAACGACACCAGCGAGAAACCGTCGCCACTGCCCTCAGCCAGTTGCTTGCCCGCACCTGCGCTGGGCCACATGTAGTCGGTATTCAGGATGGCCTGCTCGTAGCGCTTGGCACTCTCCCACGTATAGTCCTGACGGTTCAGCTCCATACCGACCATCGCGTCACCGCGATGCTTGCCTATCTCCAGATTGTAGGTGGCAATGGCGTTCCACATCCAGCGCATCCAATGCTCCTGCT
>JAFPZD010000071.1 GCA_017417465.1 Prevotella sp.
ATTGTGAATTGTGAATTGAGAATTGTGAATTGTGTATTGTGTATTGTGAATTGGCAAACGCCTTACTCGCAGGACACCAGAAGGCGGCGTTTTGGACATCCTTCGTGCTGCCGATGACCTGAAAGCCGTCGGGGATGGCGGTGATGGTGTCGCCGTGCGACATCCATACCTGCGAGTGCTGGTCGAAGCCACGGAACAGCGGGTTGCCGGTGTCTACCGTCTCCAAGTGAGCACGTCCATACTCACGACTGTCGGCCTTCTCAACTTTGCCACCAAGGGTGTGGCTAATGAACTGCGCACCGTAGCAGATGCCCAGCACTGGCACACGACCTACAAACTGCGTCAGGTCGACCTTGAAAGCCTCTGGGTCGTGGACGCTGTAAGGAGAGCCGCTGAGGATGACGCCGATGACCGACTCGTCGTCTACGGGAAACTTGTTGTATGGCAGAATCTCGCAGAAAGTGTCCAGCTCGCGCACGCGGCGTCCGATGAGCTGTGTGGTTTGCGAACCGAAGTCAAGAATGACGATCTTTTGCATATAGAGTTAATTTACAATTTGACAATTTACAATTTACAATTTGACAATTTACAATTACTTTATTTTACCAATTGTTTCTTCTTTACGTGCTATTTCTGTTTTTTCGTATCTCGTAAGCCTTCATCCTCGCTTTAGTTGTCACAATCGATTTTACAATGATACTCAGCAATTCTTTACATTCCTAGACAAAGACTCCAAACGGCTAGCTTTCATTATACCACTACGCGTGATGATGTCAAGCCAATGACAGGTTTCGTCAAGTTCCTCTTCAACCATCTTTAACTTATTAAGAAAATCCTTGTCCGATTTTGCTATACAGGCAGCCCTGTAATTGGCCGAAGGCGACGTGCCAGAACGCACTATCTGTCTTCCAATGGCCATGCCCGCCACTGTTTGTGGCATAGCATCTACCATCTTGACAATTCTCACGGCAAAGACTGTCATTCTCTCCTGTAATTCGTTCTTATCCATTCTGCGTTTGAAGTATTGAAAATGACTAAAATGACAAAATCAATTGTAAATTGTAAATTGTCAAATTGTAAATTCCTCAGCTGCAGTAAGCGTGTCGAGCTTGCCCACGTCGAGCAACTTCAGGTCGTTCTTCATGCAACCGACAATACGGGCGCGATGGCACGTGCTGAGGTAGAAGACGATGATGCTGAAGCGGTCAGGGAAACGGTCCATCAGCGGGAACAGCCTTGGCGAGAACGAGTGTATGCCACTGAACGCGAAGGCATTCAACTGATGATAATTGTGAATGGACAATTGGGAATGAGGCTGCGCATGAACCTTCAGCTCATCGTCGATAGTGAGTTCCGACTCACGCAGCCACGGGAAGGGACTCTTCACTTCGCCCGTCTCCACGTTCTGCCACCCCATCAGGCGCATGGCATTGTCGAAAAGCAGGTAGCGCTTGGTCTTGCGACGGCTCACCAAGAGCAGGGCATCCTCGTCGGCCTCGTGCTGACGGGCCAGCCACCCGAAGTCCACATTGCTCAGAATGTCGACGTTATGGATGAGCACCGGGCTGTCGTCGCTGAAGAGCGGGCGTGCATGCTTCACGCCGCCCCCCGTCTCCAGTAGCTGCTCGCTTTCGTCGCTAATGCGAACGTCCATGCCGAAGTCGTTGACAGCCAGATAATCTACGATCTGCTGAGCAAAGTGGTGCACATTGACCACCACACGCTCGTAACCGGCAGCGCTCAGCTTGTTCAGAACGTGCCACAGCAGGGGCTTTCCAGCCACTGGCACCAGGGCCTTGGGCATCGTGTCAGTAAGGGGGCGAAGCCTTGTCCCCAGCCCTGCAGCAAAGACCATTGCTTGTTTCATGGGTGCAAAATTAGCAAAAAAAATCGGTTTTCCGCTCTCTTTTGTCTATAATTTTATCACAAAAAAGAAAAATGTCTTTGTCGTCTCATGGAAAATACGTACCTTTGCGACCGCAAAACCCACCTATAGACATGCTGACAGAGAAGACAATGGAGCGGCTGCGCATACTGGCGGAATCGGCGAAGTACGATGTCTCGTGCTCCTCCAGCGGCACCGTGCGCAGTGGCAAGAAGGGCATGGTGGGCAACACCGTTGGCGGTGTGGGCATCTGCCACTCGTTTGCCGACGACGGGCGTTGCATCTCGCTGCTGAAGGTGATGCTCACGAACTACTGCATGTACGACTGTGCCTACTGCATCAACCGCCGCTCGAACGACATTCCCCGTGCCACGCTCTCCGTCTCCGAGCTTGAAGAAATCACGATGGAGTTCTATCGCCGCAACTACATCGAGGGGCTGTTCCTGTCGAGTGGGGTGGTGCGCAATCCCGACTACACCATGGAACGGCTGGTGGCCATCGTTCGCGACCTGCGCACCGTGCATCGCTTCAACGGCTACATACATCTGAAGACCATCCCTGGTGCATCGCAGGAGCTGCTGACCGAAGCCGGGCGCTGGGCCGACCGCATGAGCGTGAACATCGAGATTCCGCGGGAGGAGTCGCTGAAGCTGCTGGCACCCGAGAAAGACCATAAGAGCGTCTTCCAGCCCATGGCCCTCATCCAGCAGGGTGTCCTGGAGAACAAGGAAGACCGGAAGAAGTTTCGCCACGCGCCCCGCTTCGTGCCTGCCGGCCAGTCGACGCAGATGATCGTAGGTGCCACGAAGGAGACCGACCGCGACATCCTGCAGATGTCGTCATCCCTCTACCAGCAGCCCACCATGCGCCGCGTCTATTATTCCGGCTATGTCAGTGTGAACACCTACGACCCGCGGCTGCCCGTGCTGAAGCAACCGCCGCTGGTGCGTGAGAACCGTCTCTATCAGGCCGACTGGCTGTTGCGCTTCTACCACTTCAACGTCGATGAGATTGTCGACGATGCCCACGCCACGCTCGACCTCGATGTGGACCCGAAGCTTGCCTGGGCGCTGCGACACCCTGAGTTCTTCCCCGTCGATATCAACACCGCTGCCTACGCCCACATCCTCCGTGTGCCAGGCATCGGCACGAAGTCGGCCATGCTCATCGTCAACAGTCGCAAGTTCAACCGCGTTACGTCGTACCACCTGAAAAAGATGGGCGTCGTGATGAAGAAGGCCAAGTACTTCATCACCTGCGGCGAGCTCACCAGCAACTTCTCACAACCCATCGTCGGCATCAACGAGCTTCATCCAGAACGCCTGCGCCCGCTGCTCGTCTCGAAGGCGCAACAGAAGCGTGCCGCTGCCGAGCAGCAGCTCTTGCTCGACTTCAAGGATGATGTGTAAACAGTCTTGGCCATGCTTGTCTATACCTTCGACCGAACATTCGACGGACTGCTGACTGCCGTCTTCGATGCTTTCGCCCTCCATCAACAGCCCGAAGAGCTGGTTGCCGAGGGCGACGTGCTGCCGATGTTCTGCGACGAGGTTCACCAAGTGGCGACCGCCAGCGACAAGTCGGGGCGCGTGTGGCGGGGATTGGAAAAACAGCTGAAGCGCGAGACCCTGCACCTCATCGCTGTCAGCTGGCTGTCAGAAGCGCGTGAACTCTATACCCCGCTATTCCATTATATATATAAGGTGTTCCAGTTGAAGGCCGACATCTCGACAAACTTCAGTGATGCCGACGTGCTTTACGTTACCAACACCGCCCGCCGCGTGATGCACGAGCAGCATCGCATGAAACAGTTCGTCCGCTTCCAAAAGGCGAAGGACGGCACATACCTTGGCGTCGTTTCGCCTGACAACGACGTGCTGCCACTCATCATCGACCACTTTGCCGACCGCTTCCGCGACCAGCAGTGGCTCCTCTTCGATGCCCGCCGGAAGTATGGCTACTATCATGCTGCGGAACGAACAGCAGATATGGTGTCTTTCTCCCCTCCTTCGGAGGGGCCGGGGGAGGTTATTTCTTCGGAGGGGTCGGGGGAGGTTATCCCTTCGGAGGGGTTGGGGGATGGGGGGCATTCTCCCCTCCTTTCGGAGGGGTTGGGGGAGGCCTTCCGCATCACTTTCGAGAATGCCGACGCACTGCCCTTTGACTTGCAGACCGGCAAACTCAGCGATGAGCTGCTCAGCGAGAACGACCAGCTGTTCCAGGAACTATGGCGCACCTACTTCAAGGCCATCTGCATCCGTGAACGCCTCAATCCCAAGAAGCAGCTCAACGACATGCCGCGCCGCTATTGGCGCTACCTCACCGAGAAGCAGTGAAGCATCTCCGCTTCATTTCATGATGGAGTCGAAGATACCTTGCAGGATGCCGCCAATCTCACTACCTATGCCAACCACCTTGTCCTTGGCACCTTTCACCATGTAGCTGGCACACTCACCTTCAAGTTCACCGATGCGGCGCTTCTGTTCTGAGGTGTACTCCATCTCATGCTTACTGATGTCCTTACGAATCTTTATGAACTTCTTGGCAGCATGCTCCCAGTCGTTCAGGTCGTACTCCTGGCTATGGTACTGCAACTCCACTGAGAAGTTCTCCAAACGGTCGAGCGCCCGCTCCTTGGTGGCACACGAGGCCATCAACAAAACCGTCAGGCCTACTAATAACATGGTCTTAATCTGCTTCATAAGTAACTATTCAAATTTAGTTTATATAAATAATCCTTTTTCCAACGACAACGAATTTAACGAATTAGACGAATTGCTGCGCGTTGTAATTCGTTTAGTATAGCCCTCTCAGGTGTATCGTAGCGTCAAGTCTAACCTACTTTACCTCCTCAACTCCTTACTCCTCAACTCCTTACTCAACTTACGTATTCACTTTTCACTATTCACTTTTCACTTCTTAGCACTTGCTCGATGCCTTGTTCGCGATGGCAGATGCGCACCTCGATGCCGAACTTGCGGTGGATATGCTCGGCCAGGTGCTGGGCACTGTACACAGAACGGTGCTGTCCACCGGTACAGCCGAAGGCAAACATCAGTGATGTGAAGCCACGCTCCAGATAGCGCTGTACGTGGGCATCGGCCAGATGGTAGATGTTGTCGAGGAAGGTAAGAATCTCGCCATCGTCCTCAAGGAAGCGGATGACGGGCTCGTCGAGACCCGTCAGCTGCTTGTAGGGCTCGTAGCGTCCAGGGTTGTGCGTCGAGCGGCAGTCGAAGACATAGCCGCCGCCATTGCCCGACTCGTCGTCGGGGATGCCCTTATGGTAGCTGAAGCTGTAGACCCTGACCACCAGCGGACCCGTGCCGTCGTATTTCGAGAAGGTGGCCGGTCCGTCTGTCGGGTGTGCCCGGTAGGGGTTGTTCTCCGTGATGCGGTAGCCGTCGGAACGCTTTAATGATGATACCTCAATGCGCTGGTACTGAGGTAGCTCGCAGATATCGCGCAGCACGCCGTAAAGGTAAGGGTAGGGGAACTGCTGTGAGGCCAGGGCCGGCTGGTAGGAGTCGAGCAGCTGCCGCAGGTTATCGATGGCAGGGGGTATGGAGTCGATGAAGTGCTTCTTCTGTTCGAAGTAGCCTCGGAAGCCGTAGGCCCCTAACACCTGGAGGAGTCGGAAGAATACGAACAGCTGCAGACGGCGGTCGAAATGGTCACGCTTGGGCATCTCGATGAATGGCTGTGCTGCCTCGTAGTAGACGTCGATAAGCTCTCGGCGCAAGCGGTCGGGATAGCGTGCCGATGCCTGCCAGAGGAACGATGCCAGGTCGTAATAGAACGGGCCGCGGCGACCACCCTGGAAGTCGATGAAGAAAGGCGAAGCCCCTCCTTCGCCCCCCGAGGGGGGCACGTTAGTGCCTTCCTTTGACGGCCTAACCTTTGACGTACCCTCGGGAGTCGTTTGGTAGGTTTGGGGCACGATCATCACGTTCCGTGCCTGGAAGTCCCTGTACATAAAACTGTCGCACGGCTCCGCCGTCAGGTCCTTCGCCAGTAGGCGGAAGTCGGCTTCGAGCTTCAGCTCATGGAAGTCGATTTCGGTGGCTTTCAGGAAGCAATACTTGAAATAGTTCAGGTCGAAGAGCACGCCCTCGACGTCGAAGGCCGGCTGTGGGTAGCACTGCGAGAAGTCAAGGCCGCGTGCACCGCGGAACTGCACGTTAGGTAGCTCGCTGATGGTGCGCCGCAGCAGCTCCTGCTCCTTCAGCGTGTAGCGCCCGCCCGCCTCTCGTCCGCCACGGATGGCGTCGAAGAGCGACGTCGTGCCCAAGTCGGTCTGCAGGTAGCGCAGCTCGTCGTCGCTGACGGCCAGCACCTCGGGCACGGGCAGCTGTCGCAGCGTGAAGTGGCGGGCCAGATAGACGAAGGCATGGTTCTCGTCGCGGCTCGTGCCGATGCAGCCGATGACGCTCTGCCCATCGGCATCCGTCATCCGGTAGTACGCACGGTTGCTGCCAGCTCCCGCCAGCCGTCCCGTGCTGGTCGGCTCAGTGCCTCGCCACGAACGATACAATTCAATCAGCTTCTCCATGGATTGTTCTTTCTATTTGAAAACTATTGCAGCGTGACGCCCATGAGACCGATGACGACATCGTTGGAGAGGGCGCGGACGGTCAGGGCGACCAGCTTCTTGCGCTTGTTGAGGGGCATGCGCAGCATTTGGGCGGCACCGCCGGGAATCTCACGTCCGTAGACACCTTGCAGACCCAGTGCCGAGCCGAGATCACGGCTCACCGTGCCGTTGCTGAAACATACACGGTAGGGACGCAGCACGGTTGTGTGGAACGCCTGCTGGTCGATGAAGTAGTCCTGCTCTATGGGGCACCAGTTCTCCGGGTTCCGCAGGTGCAGCGTGTCAGTGGAGCCGTCCAGGTAGGTGGCGATGACCAGTCCGTTGTCGATGCGGCTCTGCATGTGGTTCGTCGTGCCCGTCATCAGCAGGTAGGCTGAGCCCGCCTTTCCTTGCAGCGGGAGGACAATCGCCTCGGGATAGTTCTGCCATAATGACGTAAAGATGACATTGCGCCCACGCTGCGGTGTGCGGAAGGGTACGCCGGCCACTGTGAATTCGTTCCCCTTCGCCATCGAGCGGAACATGGTGTCGTCGATGGTCGGGCAGTAGTCAGGATGGCACCATTCGCCCACGCCCTGCACCGGAATCTGGAGTGTGGTGGTCTGTGGTCGTGGCGACAGATACTGGTTCTTGAAGATGTCGCTCACATTCGCATTAAAGTAATTGTCGATGTTCAGCTTGCGGAACGACTTGTTGTGCAGTGGGTCGGCCGTGCCTGCGGCCATCGTTGTCATGGTGCGGTGCCCTTTCTGCTTGTCGTATTGCACTTTGGGTGCAGCAAAACGTGGTGCCGATGGCACCTCGATGACTTGATAGCGGTCGGCGTTGCCCTCAATGTCACGGTATTTGCCGCCACCCAGGTTCTGGCGAACAATCACTTTCAGTGGCTGTGGGAAGTTTTGCGAAATCTCATAGCGGTCCTTTCCGCCTATGCGTACATATTTATAAGCAAGGTAGGGGGTGCGGACGGTAGCGCTGTCCCACTCCTGCGGGAAGCCGGGGCGCAGGATGCACTGCCCGTAGAGCGCTTGTGGGATGATGCCGAAGAGACCTTGCAGCAGCGCGCGTGCCGAGATGCCTATGCAGTCGCCGAAGTCGCGGTAGCACTCGCCGCGTGCGGCATCAAGCTGGCTCAGCTGTCCGAAGTTGGCAGGCGACTGTCCGTAGTACATGTTGTCGAGCACGTTGCCTTTCAGCAGCCGGAAACCTTCGTCGGGGCGTCCGGCCTCGAAGTAGGCCAGTGCCGTGTGCATCACCTCAGCGGGTGCCACGTTGTTGATGCTCCATGCGTAGGGCAGCCAGTTGGTGGTGGCGATGGTGTAGTAGCCCTTGTTGCTCACGGGCAGGTGAGGAATCTCACGATCGATGTACTCCGTAGCCTGATAAGCCTGCTCAGGTGTGCAGGCCCCGCAGTCGATGGGCGTGTAGACCGACCATACGGCGGCACTCTCGTGTAGGCGCTTCAGGCCCATGGCGTCCTGATATTCGGCCCAGTGGCCTTTCGACGGCATCCAGAGGCGCTCGTTCATGGCCTTCAGGATGGCGTAGGCCTCCTGCCGATAGGGCGTGCCGTCTTCGCCAAGGATCTCAGCGATGCGTGCTGCCAGATGGTTGGCACGATAGTTATAGGCCGACGAGTGGGTGACGGCACCGCCACTGTAGTAGAGTGCGTCAGAGGCCCAGATGCAGCAGTAGGCATCGTAGAGGTGGTCGCCATCGGGGTCGAAGTTACGCTTCTCCCAAGCCAGATGGCGCTTGATGACGGGCCACATCTGTCGCATGTAGGCAGGGTCGGCATCATACTGGAAGTGCCACAGCAGCTCGTCGATGTAGTTCAGGTTCATGTCGTAGTGGTGCATCTGGTCGTTGCGCTCGGGGTTACGACAGATGTATCCGTCGGAGTACATCTGCGTGCCCCACCGCTTCTCGGCGCGTGCCAGGTTCTGCTGGGCGTCTTGCGAAGGGTGGGCGATGGTCGGCGGCACGTTCGTCACCTGACTCTTGGCGTAGGCCGTGAAGTGACTCTTCGCGCGGTCGCCCCATCCCAGCGCGTCGCCAACGTAAGCAGCGCGCCATCCTGCCAGCGGCATGCGCCAGCCGATGCATCCGTGGAGCCATGTCTGTCCGTCCCAGTCGGCATTGGCAGCGATGGCCAGTGCGCCACCCAGCGTGTTGATGTAGGCGTCGGGTGTGAAGAACTGCAGTCGTCCGGCCAGTTCGTTGTAGTAGTTCTTCTCGTCCTCAAACATCTTGAAGGCCGAGATGTCACCAACGGCAAAGATGTCCTTGCCCTTGATCACCGTGTGAGCGAAGTTCATCGAGTTGGTGGCGCGCCCGACAGTAAGTCCCGCTTCACCGGGTGCGGGCTCGAACGAGGCAGGGTCGTCGACGCCAAGGTCGCCGTTGCGCTTGAACTTACTGTTGGCAATGTCGCACAGCCGGACGTTCACCTTCAGCGGCCCGTTCCAGTGGTCGCCAATAAACTGGAAGATGACGCCCTCCTCCTTGTGCAGAGCCACGACGTTGACGCGTACCACGCCACGGCCGTACTGCTCCCAGCGCTTGTCGACCAGCACGTAGTTGCGTATGCCGTTGGCATATTTCGACCAGCAGTAGGTAGCATCGTCGAGCATCACCCCTTCCACTTCGAAGCGCACGCTGCGCGTCATCCCTTTCTTGACAATGGCAAACACGGGGCGGTCGCTCGTCTCAATGCGGTAGCCGCTGTGCCCGCTGTAAAGGGCACGCGTAAAGCGGTTGGTGCCGTTCTCGCAAACAAAGGCGTTGCCGTCGGGCTCATACTGCTGCTTGCGTACGATGACGCGTCTGTTGTTGTCATTCTGTGCCGACAGTGCGCCGGCGGGCTGTGCCTGTGTCTGTAATCCAGCCACTACAGCCATCACTAAAACCAGTAGCTTCTTCATTTGTTCTTGCGTCGTTTTTCCCAGAAGTCTATTGCATAGCCTTCTGCCACTGCCAACAGTATCAGGATGCCCAACGACATCCAGAACGACTTCGTCAGATTGTACACAATCAACACGACGATAAAGGTCAGAACCCATCTCAAAATAAACTTCCAATTCATAACAAGTTGCAAAGTTACGGTTTTTTCCTGAAACCTGCAAACTTTAGACCAAAAAAAACCGTTTGTCTCCCGACAAACGGTTCTAAAAAAACAAACTACTTAAAAACTAATCTACTAAAACAAATCAAAAAAATACTTTAGAATGCTCTTGACTCACGTCAGTGCTTTGATTCTATTCTGTTTTCGCATGCAAAGTTATGCATAATATTTGAACCCACCAAACTTTTCAGCACTTTTATTTGTGAGAAAAGTAAAATTTTGACAAATGTCAATGAAGGAGAGGCGAAAGCTCGTCTGTAACTGCCATGCCATCAGCGAAAAACTCTGCGTGGCTCTGCGACGGCGAGCTACTTTACCTGCACAACCTTGTAGTGGTCGATGGTGCGGTGGTCCTCACTGATGTTCAGACCCACGGCCCAGACGGGGCGGGAGTCGGCAGCGAAGCGTACGGCATAGTTCTTTGCTATGATCTGGTCAGTGGCCTCCTCAGCGGTCTTACCGTATTTGAGTTCTAGGATATAGATGGCATCAGGCATCTTCAGGGCGATGTCCATACGCCCGTCGCTGGTCTGCTCCTCGGCGCTGACATCACCACCTACAGCGAGGAACGCTGCATAGAGGAGCGACTGATAGAGCTGTTCGTTTTGGTTCTTGTCGGTAATGCTGTAAGGAATGCCTGCATACCACTTTCGGATGACCTCGATGAATTGCTCGAAGGTCTTGTCCTTGAAGCGCAGGTCGTTGAAGGCGATGCCCAGTGTGTCGGCACTTCCGATATAGTCAGCCATATAATACTGGTAGAGGCAGAGAGCGAAGCCCTCGCGCACCTCTTCATTAGGGAACCCCAGTTTCCACTCGTTCTTGCGACCGTCGTACTCCTTCAGCGTCAGGTAGCCGCTCTGGAAGAGGGCTGGTATAGGGTCGGTGATGCGCTCCGTGGGGGCATCGAAGCGAGTCAGCTTGGCCGAGTAGCCCTCTAACTCGACAAGGCTGATATTGGTGCGGGTGCGCAGGATGTTGATGAGCGAGGTGGGCGTGCCGGTGGAGAACCAGAAGTTCATGATGCGTCCCATGGCAAGAGCATTTATGAGGCTCCATGGGCAATAGATGTTTGTCATGCGGTCAGAGAAATGATAGCCGTCGTACCAGTATTTAAGCTTTTCTACGGTGTGGTTGTAGTCATAGCGTTCACCCCACTGCTGGGCAAACTCGTCCATCTTACTTGCCAAAATCTCAATGTCGGGTTTCATCTGCGTGAGCAGTTCCTCCTCGGTGATGCCGCAGATACCTTCGAAGTCTGGGTTGAACGTCAGCTGCTGCAAGTTGTTCAGCTCACTGAACACCGAGAGTTGCGAGAACTTCGAGACGCCCGTCAGGAACACGAAGCGCAGATACTTCTCCTGTGCCTTCAGCGGTGAGAAAAGGTTGCGCACGCGGTTGCGGATATATTCCTGCAACGCGGGGTCGTTCATCGAGTCAAGCATCGGCGCGTCGTATTCGTCGATGAGCACCACCACCTGCTCGCCCGTCTGCTCGTAGGCAGTCTCAATCAGGCGGGTCAGTCGTGCGTCGTAACTGGTTGGCTCCTTATATTCCCCAAGCCCGAAAGTCCGTTCTTCCTGCTCCAGAATCTTATCAAGCGTTCCATGCACCAATTCCTTCTCGAAGTACTTGCCGTTTGACAGGTTCAGTTGGATGACGGGGTGTTTTTTCCACTCCTTCTCCAGGTCGTAGATGGCCAGTCCCTCAAACAGCTCCTTGCGCCCCTCGAAGTAGCAGCGCAGTGTGTCCACCAGTAGCGACTTGCCGAAACGACGCGGACGGCTGAGGAAAAAGTTGACGGCATCAGTCGTCACCATCTTCCATATATACGGTGTCTTGTCGATATAAACCGAGCCACGTTCACGAATCCTGTCGAACGTCTGCACGCCCACGGCGTAGCCTCTCCTCTGCGTTTCTGTCTGTGCCATATTGTCCTCAGGGAATGCCTTCATGTGGCAATCACGCTGCAAAGATACTGTTTTTCCCGCAAACGACCAAACATTCCAATGGGAAAAGACGGTTTTCCATGACTATTCGGCAGTTACAATACGAACAGAGGGTGCGCAAACTTGGCACACCCTCCGTTTTTTTATTAAAGTCACACGGTTTACATCATGCCACCCATGCCGGGGTTCATCGGGGCAGCAGGCTCCTTCTCGGGCTTGTCGACGATGAGGCACTCCGTGGTGAGGAACATGCCGGCGATTGAGGCAGCGTTCTCCAGAGCGACGCGGGCTACCTTGGCAGGGTCGATGATACCAGCCTTGCGCAGGTCCTCGTACTCGTCGGTGCGGGCATTGTAGCCGAAGTCACCCTTGCCCTCGCGCACCTTCTGCACGACGACGGCACCCTCGGCACCGCCATTGATGGCAATCTGGCGCAGCGGCTCCTCGATGGCACGGCACACGATGTTGACACCCGTCTGCTCGTCGGCGTTGTCGCCCTTCACCTCGGCCAGCACCTCTTGTGCACGGACGTAGGTCGTACCACCGCCGGCAACGACACCTTCCTCGATGGCTGCACGCGTAGCGCAGAGTGCATCGTCGACGCGGTCCTTCTTCTCCTTCATCTCCACCTCGCTGTTGGCACCGACATAGAGCACGGCGACGCCACCTGCCAATTTGGCAAGGCGCTCCTGCAGCTTCTCCTTGTCGTACGAGCTTGTGGTATTCTCAATCTCGTTCTTGATCTGGTTCACACGGTCCTTGATGGCCTGGCTGTCGCCGGCGCCATTGACGATGGTGGTGTTGTCCTTCGAGACGGTCAGCTTCTCACAGGTGCCCAGCATCTCGATGGTAGCCTGCTCGAGCTTCAGACCCTTCTCCTCGCTGATGACGGTGCCGCCGGTCAGCACGGCAATGTCCTCGAGCATGGCCTTGCGGCGATCGCCGAAGCCAGGAGCCTTGACGGCGCAGATCTTCAGTCCGCCACGCAGACGGTTGACGACGAGCGTGGTGAGTGCCTCGCTGTCGACGTCCTCGGCGATGAGAAGCAACGGACGTCCGCTCTCTGCGGCAGGCTGCAGGATGGGCAGGAACTCCTTGATGTTCGAGATCTTCTTGTCGTAGATGAGGATGTAGGGGTTATCCATCACGCACTCCATCTTCTCAGAGTCGGTGACGAAATATGCTGACAGATAGCCACGGTCGAACTGCATACCCTCGACGACGCCGATGTGGGTGTCGCGGCTCTTCGACTCCTCGATGGTGATGACGCCGTCCTTCGACACCTTGCGCATGGCCTCAGCCAGCAGTTCACCAATCTCCTTGTCGTTGTTGGCAGAGACGGTGGCCACCTGCTCGATCTTCTCGTAGTTGTCGCCAACCTGCTCAGCATCCTTCTTAATATAGTCGACAACGGCCTTGACGGCTTTGTCGATGCCGC
>JAFPZD010000072.1 GCA_017417465.1 Prevotella sp.
CGCTCGTCAAGGTAGATGTGCAGAACCTTGGGGTAAAGTACGTCCAGTTCATGGGCTGGCTTGTCATTGTCGGTCTCTTCCATGCGTACTACGTCGAACCAGTCGAGAATGCCTTCCGGAAGGAAAAAACTAGCCAGCATGGTGTATCGTTGCAGTTCACTATTTGCTTCCATGGGGGCAAAGGTACTGCTTTTTTATGAAATATGTATCGTTTGTGCACTATATTCGGCAGTTGTCACAGGGTGGGCATCCACGGAAGAATTGAACTGCGCCGTTTTGATTCTTGTTGTTCAAAAATCGGCAAATTAGAGAACAATGTACGAGAACTGAAGTAGATAGTTCACGCCGTTGGCGTGGGCATTTACTCGTTACATTAGGTGTTTGCCGATACCTTGAACAACGTAGACGAAGTAAATTGTCCACGTCTTTTCAATAACTAAATAATTTGACAATATGAAAAAGGCATTTGTTTTCATCTTTCTTATCACCAAGTTGGTGTCATTATCAGTAGCAGAAACGATAAAAGTTGATGGTCTCTGCTATAAGCTCAATATGGACGATAAATCAGCTGAAGTCGTGAAAGATGATGCCAATTATTATCCACATTCGAATCTTATTATCCCATCTTCTATATCTGTAGATGGAATTGTATACCATGTAAAAAGCATTGGTAATGAGGTTTTCAAAAATTTGTCCACATTGGAATCCGTCACTATTAGTGAAGGTATTACAAGCATAGGCTTTTGGGCATTCTTTGGCTGTAATTCTTTAGGAACAATTATTATTCCCAACAGTGTAACAAGTATTGGTTTATCAGCTTTCGATCAGACCTTGTGGCTTGATAACCAACAAGATGGATTAGTGTATATAGGAAAAGTTCTATATACCTATAAAGGCTCATTGCAAGATGGTTCTTCTTTGGTTATTGCAGATGGAACCTTAGGAATTGCGGATAATGCATTTCAAGATTGCAAAAGAGAACTAACAGCAATCCACCTACCTAATAGTCTGAAATCAATCGGTAGTAATTCATTTTCTGAATGCAGTAATTTGACTTCAATAAATCTGCCCAGTGGTTTACTTTCAATTGGAGAGTCAGCATTTTTCTGTTGTTATAGCCTTACTTCTCTTCAAATTCCTAATAGCGTTATTGACATTGGTCGCATGGCTTTCATGGATTGCAGTGGAATCACCGACCTTTCAATTTCCAATAGTATCGAGGAAATAAAACAGGAAACCTTTAAAGGGTGTAGGAGTTTGACCTCCGTAACCATTCCAAGCAAGGTTAAGCATATAGGGTATGGTGCATTCTCTGAATGTACAAATTTAGAGTCTGTTTTTTTGTTAGAAGGTCTGACAAGTCTTGATGGAGCAGTTTTCTTCTTATGCAGCAATTTGAAATCAATAGCTTTTCCAAGTAGCGTCACAAGTATAGGAGGCCAAGCATTTATGTGGTGCGAATCACTATCCTCGATTGACTTTCTTGGAAGAATAATAGAGATAGGATATTCTGCTTTTGAAGAAACAGCTTGGCTCAAGAAACAGCCGAATGGTGTTGTTTATGCAGGAGAAGTTGCGTATATGTATAAAGGAGAAATGCCTGATGGAACATCCGTTAGGCTGAATGAAGGGACAAAAGGCATAGCACAAGAGGCTTTCTATGGATTAAATGGATTGACTTCTATATTCCTCCCTAGTAGCATTGAACACATTGGATGGAGGGCTATCTCACAATGTAAAAATTTAACGGACGTATACTGCTGTGCTGTAACAGTACCTCAAACAAATCCCGTACCTTATGCGAGTCAAGGTGTTTTCTATGGGTCACAAGACAAAGCCACTTTGCATGTTCCGAAAATGTCAATAGAATATTATTGTTCAAATGACTTGTGGAAAGACTTTATGGAAATCGTCGAGTTTGAAAGCTCTGATCAACCGAAATGTGCTACACCCACTATCGTCTACGACAAGGGTGAACTGTTTTTCTCGTGTGAGACTGAGGGCGTGAAATTTATCAGTGAGGTGAAAGTTGCCGACGCAAAAAGTAATGAGAGTGAGCGGGTGACATTGACACCGACATACGTCATCACTGTCTATGCCACAAAGGACGGGTATAGCGACAGTGAGGTAGCGACTGCTACCATCCATTGGCGAGAAGGGCGTCCATTGTTCTCTGGTTTCTCCGACGTAACAATTGATGAGAATTCCATCAGCGACGTCAACGCCGACGGCGAGGTGGGTATCGGTGACATCGTAGCCATCACGAACATCATGGCGGGCAAGTGACAGGTGTTGAAAAAGCACCGCTTTCTGACTCCGTGGCCGCTGGTTTGTATATCCAAACTCTGTGGTTTTATGGGTTAGGAAGCGGTGCTTCTTTGTGATGTTTACTATCGCTATCTGATTATTTACGTGTTTTTACAGGGCATTTTTGCCCTCTTTCTGTTTTTTCCTTCCTTTTTCTTTGCCCTTTCCAACTTTTTTCGTAATTTTGCAACCGACCAAGAGATATGCAATGATAGTTACACGAAACATAAAACCAAAATATATGACTGCTATCGAAATGAAATACTCATTGTTCCGTGACATCGACTCCATCAACGACGAATCGGTACTATACAGGTTGACAGCACTTGTTAAAAGTCTGCTGCACATGCCATATACAGAGCAGTCTGATAGCAAAGACGAATCAGAGGAGATTCCAGAATTTGTAAGAAACATGAGTGTCAGAACCGGTATTCCAGGGAATATGGATGCCAAAGAACTGATGCACCAGCACTGGGGAGAAGTCTATGGAAAAGGTCTTTCTTGATACTAATGTTGTAGTTGACTTCCTCTGCGAGCGTAGCCAATTTTATCTGCCAGCAGCAAGGATCGTTGTGAAAGCATACCACAAGGAGATAATGCTGTGCTGTTCCTCGCTGACTTTCGCAACCGCAAGCTATCTAATGGGGAAAAGCAAGTTGGATTCCGCTACTATCTTCCAGAAACTTTCCAGTTTCTGCACACTATGCACTCCGACCATTGTTGACCAGACAACTATTGACGAAGCCTTACATTCTGAGTTCGCTGACTTTGAGGATGCTATGCAGTATTTCTCTGCCCGTCGATTTGACGCAGATGTCATCATAACCCGGAACAAGGATGATTTTGAGAAATCTCAAATTCCATGCTATGAACCAATGGAGTATCTACTTCAACGAACGTAGTTAAGTGATAATAAAATAGCGACTCGGTACAGTTTATGAATACACAAAGGCACAGAGTTTTTCATGGTCCAAAGAGGAAGCCCTGTGCCTTTGTGTCTCTGTGTACATAAACATAGCACCAACAATTTTTAAACGGTTACTAAACGGAAGTAGATAGAACACGCGCTCACAACGAACCGTCCTTTATCGTTGTCATCATTGTTTTTCGGAAAAGACAAATGAAAGCCGATAACCGCTTTCTTTATATGAGGCGCTTATGGCGGAAGAACCACCAGGCGAGTCCTGCAGTGCCGACGGAAATGATGAGGGCGAGGACAAAGCCAAAGGATTTCTCCTCCATGCCGTTGATAAGGTTCATACCGAAGAGCGACGCGATGAGCGTGGGGAACATCATGATGATGGTGACGCTGGTGAGCGTTCGCATGACGGTGTTCATGTTGTTGTTGATGATGCTCTGATAGGTATCCATCGTCGACTCAAGGATGTCGGAGTAGATGCTCGTCGTCTCGCGGGCCTGCGTCATCTCGATGCCGACGTCCTCGATGAGGTCGGCATCAAGTTCGTCAATCTGTAGCTTGAACTTCAGCTTCGAGAGCAGCGTCTCGTTGCCGCGGATGGAGGTCTGGAAGTAAGTCAGCGAGTCTTGCAGTCGCGAGAGGCTGATGAGCGACTCGTTGTTGACGTTCTTGTCGAGGTTGCGCTTGGCCTTGTCGATGAGCGAGTTGATCTGCTTGAGGCGCTTCAGGTACCACACGGCCGACGAGTAGAAGAGACGGAAAATCATGTCGACATAGTCGGTGAACCCCACGCCGCGCTTCTGCTGGTAGGAGACGAAGTCGATCATCATGTTCGTCTCGTAATAGCAGACGGTGATGGTGACGTCGCGCTTGTGGATGATGCCAAGCGGCACGGTGGTGTAGGGTGTGCGAGAGCGCACCTCCTTGACGTAGGGTATACGTAAGATAATGAGCATCCATCCGTCGTCGTACTCGTAGCGTGCACGCTCGTCGGTATCGCTGATGTCGGTGATGAAGTAGTCGGGTATGCCGAAGCGCTCTTCCAGCTCGTGCTGGTCGTCTTCAGTCGGACACGTCACTTGTATCCAACAATTGGGCTGCCACTCTTGTAGCTGGCTCAGCCCTCCTTGGGTGTTCCAGTAGCTTTTCATTGTGCTAATCCTTTTTTTAATGCGTAATGCATAATACCTAATGCATAATAATTGAGGGCAAGAGGATTAGCGGTCTTGCCTGCCGATCCTCCCGCTTAGCGTTTAAAACTGTCCGCCGGGTAATCGTCCATAAAAGTGTAAGTTTTGGTTATAAGTTTGAATTCGGGTGCAAAGGTAAGAAAAATAATCGAAAAAACGCACGTTTGCTGCATTTTTTTTGCAAACAAATGGATTGCTCCGAGAAAAGTGTCAGTCCGCTCCGAGAGGACTGAGGGACTTCTCCGAGAGGACTGGGGGACTTCTCCGAGAGGACTTGTGGGGTGCTATTCGCCCTCGATGGGGTAGTTCGGAGAGGGTGTGCGCAGCGTGCGCATCATCTGCTCCATCTGCGCTACAAGGTCGGGATACTCGTCGGCCAGGTTGTGCTGCTCGAAGGGGTCTTCCTTGATACGATAAAGCTCCAAGGGTGCGCCTTTCTTCACGCTGACCGCCTTCCAACCGTTATAGCGCAAGGCGCGCTGCTTGCCAGGGAACTCCCAATAGAGCGGACGGCTGTCGGTGTCGATGTCGTTGCCGAAGAAGAGTGGTGAGATGTCGATGCCGTTGGTCTTCTGCGGCAAGCCCGGCGTGCTGCCCGTCAGTGCGGCCAGCGTGGGCATGAAGTCGGGGAAGTAGACCAGGTTCTGAATCTGCCTAGCGGGCACACGTCCCGGCTGGTTGACGATGAGTGGCACGCGGATGCCGCCCTCGTAGAGCTGTCCCTTGCGGCCTTTCAGGCCTGCGCCACAGTTCAGTTCCTTGAGGGGAGCCATGACAGCAGCGCCATTGTCAGAGGCAAAAATGACGAGTGTCCGCTCACGCAGCCCCAAGGCGTCGAGGGTGCCGAGCAGTCGCCCGATGTTATAGTCCATGTGGGTGACAAGCGCAGCGTAGCGCTTGGTGTTCATCGACCAGTCACCACGCTCGTCATACCACGACGTATCGTCAATGTTGTATGGCTCGTGGGGTGCATCATAGCCGAGGAAGAGGAAGAAGGCATTATCCTTGTTGCGATGGACGAACTGGATGGCGTCGTCAGTAGAGATCTCTGTGTTGTGGCGCACATGGGCGTCATGGGCATTCTCGGCGATGTTGACGAGCGAGTCACCGTGGAGGCGGTAGTAAGGGTAATAGTAGGGTGAGTTAGAGTGAACGGTGGCGATGGTCCAGCCATAGAACTCGTCGAAGCCCCGGTGGTTGGGTGCGGCTTGCGGGTCGTAGCCGTCGAGGTGCCACTTGTTGACCAGGCAGGTGCGGTAGCCGGCGCTGCCGACGACGGTGGCCAGCGTGGTGTCCTCAGGCAGCAGGTTGGCACGGCGCACAATGGTGGTGTCGCCTTGAGGGTTGATTTTCAGACCCGTCAGCCCGCCAGCGTAGCACTGGTTGTCGCGGATGCGGGTGTTACCGCTGTTGAGGCCCGTCATCAGCGCACAGCGCGACGGCGAACTGATGCCACTGCCGGCATAGGCCTGTGTGAACGAGGTGCCGGTGCGTGCCAGCCGGTCGATGTTGGGTGTCTGGATATACTCGTTGCCATAACAGGCCAAGTCACCGTAGCCCATGTCATCAGCCAGGATAAAGATGACGTTAGGGCGCTCGGGGGTGGCCTTAGGGGCAGTTTGTGCCTGGGCTTGGGTCACCAATAAGGGACTTGCGGCGATAATCAGTTTGTTGAGATGGGCCATCATCATAAAAACTGCTGCCACCACTCAGCCTCAGACTGAGAGGCGGCAGCAAATTATTCACTATTAATAATTCAAGTTTCGCATTCGCTCAACTTCTGTAGTTAGAAGTAGTTAGAAGTAGTTAAAAGTAGTCAGAAGTCATTAGTACAGCCTTCTCAGGTGTATCGTAGCGTCAAGTCTATCGACTTTTTACTACTTCTAACTACCTTTTACTACTTCTTACTACTCAACTTGAGAAAGTTGAATTAACTATTCACTGTTCACTTCACCGGCACGTCCTCAAGCGTCTTCTTCAGCAGCTGCCAGAAGGGCTCGACGGTCTTGATGAGGGCACGTTCGGTGGTGGTGTGCGGCGACTTCATCGTGGGACCGAGCGAGACAACGTCGAGATGCGGGTACTTGCCGAGGATGACCGAGCACTCCAGGCCAGCATGGTCTACCTGGATGATGCCGTCCTGGCCGAAGAGCTCCTTGTACTCGCCAAGCAGCAGGTGCAGGGCTTCAGAGTCGGGGTTGGGATCCCAGCCGCCATAGCTACCGCCAGTCTCCACCTTCATGCCGGCCATCGAGAAGCAACTCTCGAGCATGCCGACAACATACTCCTTCATGTCCTCACGGCTCGAGCGTGCCAGAATCTTCAGGGCAGCGCGACCGCCCTCGATGTCGATGATGGCGAGGTTCGAGCTGGTCTCCACCACCTCGGGGTAGGCAGGAATGAAGCGCACCACACCGTCGTGGCAGGCGAAGATGGCGTTGACGATGTTGTCCTGAATCTCCTCGGGCAGCTCAGTAGCAGGTGTGTCCACCGGCTCGCAGAACACCTCGATGCCCTGCGGTTCGATGAGCTTGAACTCGTCGTTGAAGGTCTCCTTCCAGTCGCTGACCAGCTCTTCCAGAGCGGCGACGTTCTCCTTCGGCAGGGTGACGACGGCCTCGGCCTTGAAAGGAATGGCGTTGCGCATGTTACCACCATGCCAGCTGGCCAAGCGTGCATCGAGTTCAGCGATGGCCTCACGAACCATCTGCACCATCATCTTGTTGGCGTTGCCACGGCCCTCGTTAATCTCCAGACCGCTGTGGCCGCCACGGAGTCCCTTGACGGTGAGGCGTACGGCAGCATCCTCGGGGTCGGTGTCAGCCTCTTTGTACTCCAAGGTAGCGGTGACGTCGATGCCACCGGCAGAGCCGATGACGAACTTGCCCCATGTCTCGGAGTCAAGGTTCAGCAGGATATCGCCCTGCAACTCGCCCTCCGGCAGGTCGTTGGCACCGAACATGCCCGTCTCCTCGTCGGCAGTGATGAGGGCATCGACGGGACCATGCTTCAGGTCCTTGGCTTCCATGACAGCCATGATGGCGGCTACGCCAAGGCCATTGTCGGCACCGAGCGTTGTGCCCGTGGCCTTCACCCACTCACCGTCAATCCACGGCTGGATGGGGTCGGTCTCGAAGTTATGCTGTGACTCGGGTGTCTTCTGCGGCACCATGTCCATGTGGGCCTGCAGGATGATGCCCTTTCTATTCTCCATGCCGGGCGTGGCGGGCTTGCGCATGACGATGTTGCCAGCGGGATCCTTGAAGGCCTCGACGCCGGCCTGCTTGGCGAAGTCGAGCAGGAACTGCTGGATTTTCTCTAAGTGTCCACTCGGGCGTGGCACTTGTGTCAGACTGTAAAAGTTGCGCCAGATGCATTCCGGCTTTAGGTTTTTGATTTCACTCATAGTTTTTTAGTTTTAGAGGTGAGTATTATGCTTATCTTTCACATGGATTGCTTTATTGTTCTCACATAGATCGTTTTTGTTCTCACACAGAATGTATTTGTTCTCACACAGATTGTATTTGTTCTCACACAGATCGTCTTTGTTCTCACACAGAGTCACAGAGAACACGGAGGCTGCGCACAACTCCGTGTCCTCTGTGACTCTGTGTGAGAATAAAGTCTGAGTGAGAACAGGAGAGAAGGTTGCGCATAACTCCGTGTCCTCTGTGACTCTGTGTGAAATAAAGTCGGTGTGGGAACAGGAGCGGAGGCTGCGCACAACTCCGTGTCCTCTGTGACTCTGTGTGAGAACAAAGTCTGTGCGAGAACAGGAGAGAAGGCTGCACACAACTCCGTGTCCTCCGTGACTCTGTGTGAGAACAAAGTCTGTGCGAGAACAGGAGTGGAGGCTGCGTACAACTCCGTGTCCTCTGTGACTCTGTGTGAGAATAAAGTCGGTGTGGGAACAGGAGAGAAGGCTGTGCACAACTCCGTGTCCTCTGTGACTCTGTGTGAGAACAAAGTCTGTGCGAGAACAGGAGAGAAGGCTGCGCATAACTCCGTGTCCTCCGTGACTCTGTGTGAGAACAAAGTCTGTGTGAGAACAGGAGAGAAGGCTGCGCACAATTACAAGCTACCATTGATGACTCGTTTGATACCATCCTTTAATTTGTCCACATTGAAATTTATGATATAACCAAGCTTAACGCCTGTCAGTCGCATATAAGTCAGCAATTGTTTGCTGTGAATAGGTTGAACCTCAGAAACAGACTTTAATTCTAATATGACAGTATCATCAACAATCACATCGAGTCGCAAGTCAACATTCAACTCTACTTCCTTGTATTTCACTTGGACGGGTACTTGATGTTTGACTTTGAAGCCGTTTCTCTGAAGTTCATAGATCAAGGCTGCCTCGTAGACACTTTCCAGCAAGCCAGGGCCTAATGCAGTATGCACTTCGTATGCGCATTGTAACATTCGGTATGTATAATCGTTGTCGATATTTATCATAGCTTTATTTCTCACAAAGGATCACAAAGGACACGGAGGCTAGACACAATTCCGCACCCCCGAAGACCTCCGCATAAACCCTAGCCTTATCCAGGCATAGATGCCCAGCAGGACGACGAGCAGCGTCTGCACAGAGTGGACGATGAGTACGAAGTAGAGGGCCTGCGTGTCGGCCACGCCATAGAGGATGAGCATGGTCTTCACGGCAAAATGCCACGGACCAGCGCCATTGGGCGTAGGCACGATGACGGCAATGCTGCCAACCACGAAAGTGACCAGCGCACAGCCAATGCCGAGCGATGCCGTAAAGTCGAAACAGAAGAACGTCAGGTAGTAGTGCAGGAAGTAGCACAGCCAGATGCCGAGCGTCAAAGCCACGAAGAGCCACGGACGGTGCACCTGCCGCAGGGAACTCACGCCCTCCCATAAACCCTGGAGCGTGGTCTTCACCTTATTATATATAGATAGGCGCTGCAACAGGAAATAGGCCAACACGCCAACAGCCAGCATGCAGACGCCAGCCACCAGCCACCCCGCCCATGAGAAGCCTCTTAGAATGGTGTCGAGCGACGTGCCCGTCCGCTCGAAGAACGTGCCAAAAGTGCTCATCTGGAAGGCAATGGTCACTCCCGTGATGAACAGCATCAGCAGCGTGTCGATGGCCCGCTCGGTAACCACCGTGCCTAACGCCTTCGGGAACGACACACCATCCCACCGCTGCAGCACGCCACAGCGTGTGAACTCGCCAATGCGCGGCACTACCAGCGACGCGGCATAGCTCAGGAAGATGCTGTTCACGGCCACGCTGCTTCGAGGGCGTTCGCCAACGGGCTCCAGCGTCTGCCGCCAGCGCCAGCCGCGGATGGCCTGCGCCAGGATGCCGAAGGGGAACGACAGCAGCATCCACGTCCAGTCCATCTCGTGGAGCAGCACATGGCTGACGCTCTGGAAGTCGAAATCGCGGTACATCCAGTACAGGATGGCGCCGCCCAAGAGCAGTGGCAACAGTATCTTCAGTGTCGACCTTGCACTTTTCATAATCATCGGCAAAGATACGACTTTTTGGGCAGCAAACGCGCGTTCAATGCCCAAAACTGCGGTCCTTTAACTACCTTTAACTGCCCTTAACGCCTTTAGTTACTCCACAATTCGTGCTTTTAACCTCCACTCTAAAACCTTGGCGCTCAGAAAATGCCAAAATAATTTGGTCGTTCGCACTTTTTTTCGTACTTTTGCAACCAAGACGAAGCAATTACGTCGTATGCTAACCGTAGCACGTCGCATTGCCAACACCGTCGACGCATATTCTGACCTGCCCGTTCTCGAAGCGCCTACGCCTGTAGTCAATACATAACCGCAAGATACGACCCCTAACCGATAACTAACAAAACCTAATAGCACAATGATGAAAAAGATTCTATCAGTGTTGCTCTGCATCCTGGCAGGCGTGCAGACAATGAAAGCACAGGAGGCCTACGCCGAGTACACCCCTGACAACTTGACGCTGTCGTTCTACTACGACAACCTGCGTAGTACCCGTACGGGTAGGACCTACGTTTTGAATAATAACCAGCGGCCTGATTGGTACAAGGACGGCACGAATGCCAACGTCACCAAGGTGTCCTTTCACTCCTCGTTTGCCAATGCCCGCCGAACGACCATGTCTTTTTGGTTCAACGGCATGGAGAATTTACAACTCATCGAAGGCATTGCCAATCTGAACACCAGCAAATCCAGCAATCTCGGCTACATGTTCACCGATTGCAAAAACCTTACAAGCATTGACCTAAGCCATTTCGACACGTCGAACTGTGAGACCATCGACTGTATGTTCAAAGGCTGCACGGGCCTGAAAAGCATCGATGTCAGCAACTTCATCACGACCAAAGTGACTAACATGAGAGGCGTCTTCCAGGACTGCAGCGCCTTAAAGAGCATCAGCGTCACCAACTTCTACACCACGAACGTGAAGATAACGGATTCCATGTTCGAAGGCTGCATCGGCTTGACAACGCTTGACTTGAGCAATTTCAATACGGCTAACGTCACGTCTATGTATAGAATGTTTGCTAAATGTAGCAACCTCACCACCATTTATGTCTCGAGTCTTTGGAGTACGAATAGCGTGAATACAGGGTCACAAATGTTCTTGAAATGCAGTAAACTGGTTGGCGGCCAAGGAACGACCTACAACGACAACAACGACGGTTATGCATACGCCCGCATCGACGGTGGCTCTGCCGATCCAGGCTATTTCACAGCCCGTCCCCTCGAAGCCTACGCCAATTACACACCGCTGAACACGACGCTGACCTTCTATTGCGATGCACTGCGTAAAACCCGCACGGGCAAGACCTACGACCTGAACGCTGGGTGTGTAGAGCCTAAGTGGTACAGCGACGGCACATACGCCAACGTCACCACGGTGGTCTTCGACCCCTCGTTTGCCAACGCCCGACCTACCACGGCTTACTTTTGGTTCAATGAAATGAGCAAATTGAATGACATCGTCGGTATCAGCTACTTCAACACCAGCGAAGTGCAGGAGATGACTCAGTTGTTCTATAAATGCACCACTTTGACAAGTCTCGACCTAAGCCATTTCAACACGGCCAAAGTGACTGACATGCATGGGATGTTTGAAAGCTGCAGCAGCTTGAAAAGTCTCAACTTGGGCAATTTCAACACGACCAACGTCACGGGCACATACGCCATGTCGGGCATGTTCTACAACTGCAGCAACTTGGAAACGCTCGACCTCACCGGCTTAAGTTTGGAAAAGCCTGTCGGAGCAGACCTTATGTTCGCCAACTGCCCCAAGTTGAAGACCATCTATGTGAGCAGCAAATGGTCCACGGCTACGGTGACCAGCAGCAGGAACATGTTCAATAACTGCACCAGCCTTGTCGGCGGACAGGGCACCACCTACGATGCCAGCCATGTCGATGCCGCTTACGCCCACATCGACGGCGGCTCCGCTGACCCTGGCTATTTCACTGTCCGCGAACTTGAAGCCTATGCCTGCTACATAGCGGAGAACACCACACTGACATTCTACTACGACGCGATACGCAGCACCCGCTCAGGCAAGACCTTCGGTCTGAACACTTCCTTCCCGGAATGGGGCTATAGCATTAACGGTGTCAATAGCAATGCCACACACGTGGTCTTTGACCCGTCGTTTGCCGACGCCCGCCCGACAACAACGGAGAGTTGGTTCTCTACCATGCTCCAACTCCAATCCATCACGGGCATAGAATACCTGAACACCAGCGAGGTGACCAACATGAGATTAATGTTCAATAAATGCAGCAAATTAGGAAGCGTTGACCTGAGTCACTTCAACACGTCCAAAGTTACGAACATGAATGCCATGTTTCAGAATTGCTCGGCTATGACAAGCCTGGACCTCAGCAACTTCGACACGTCGAATGTTACTGACTTTTCATTTATGTTCAATAACTGTAACAATTTGACAAACCTTGACTTGAGCGCCTTTAACACCAGTAATGCGACCGACATGAGTAGCATGTTCGCTTTGTGCTCCAAATTAGAAAGCGTTGACGTGAGTCACTTCAATACGGCTAATGTAACCACTATGAACAGGATGTTTGGTTCCTGTTACAAATTAAAAAGCATTGACGTAGGCCATTTCAACGTTTCCAAAGTAACCGACATGGCTAGCATGTTTGATTCTTGCAATTCTTTGACGAGCATTGACGTAAGCAACTTCGTCACATCAAAGGTAACCGATATGGGATTCCTGTTTGCTTCGTGTCCCAGTTTGACAAGCCTTGACTTAAGCGCCTTCGACACGCACAACGTTACTCGTATGGAACGTATGTTCTCCAAAAATCGAAACTTGAAAACCATCTTTGTGGGCAGTTCGTGGAGCACTGGCTCGGTTACTTCATCAGGCAACATGTTCGACGAATGTAATAGCCTCGTGGGTAGCCAGGGCACCGCCTACAATGCCGGCCACGTTGATGCTTCCTACGCACATGTCGATGGTGGCACCTCCAATCCCGGCTATTTCACATCCGTGGAAGGCCTTGTAAAAACAGCATACGCACTACTTTCGACGGATGGCCAAACGCTGACCTTCTACTACGACTACATGAAGGACCTACGCACAGGAACGGCCTACAACCTTAACTTGGGTGGCACGTCACCGCAATGGTACAGCGACAACAGCTGCGAAAACGTCCGCGAAGTGGTGTTCCATAGCTCTTTCAGCAACATGCAACCGACCTCCACGTGCAGCTGGTTCGACGGCATGAAGAACCTTACCACCATCACCGGGCTCAGCAACCTGAACACGTCGCAGGTCACCAACATGAAGTCCATGTTCCGCAACTGCCGCAGCCTCACCGAACTCGACCTCTCCTCTTTCAACACGGCCAACGTCACCACTATGAACGCCATGTTCGAGTTTTGTCAGAGCTTGAAGAACCTTAACCTCTCTAACTTCAAAACCGCCCGCGTCACCACCATGTATCTCATGTTCGACGAGTGCAACGTCCTCACCGCCCTCGATCTGAGCAGCTTCAACACCGCCAAGGTCACCAACATGAGTTCCATGTTCTCCAATTGCCGCGCACTCAACATCATCCTCGTCTCCAGCTCATGGACAACAGACGCCGTCACTTCCAGCGACCAGATGTTCTCGCTTTGCACAAGCATCGTCGGCGGCCGTGGCACCACTTACAGCTACAGCCATGTAGACAAAGAGTACGCTCGCATCGACGGCGGCTACAGCCGTCCAGGCTATCTGACCGACAGGGGCAACCCCTACGTCGTCCTCTCTGACGATGGTAAGACATTCACCTTCTATGCCGACGGCCGACGTCTGTTGCACACCGAGCGCACTTACGGGTTGAACGAGAATAGCGCCACGCCCGACTGGGAGCCCGATACCCGCGGTGTTACGTCGGTGGTGTTCGACCCATCGTTTGCCTCGGCCCGTCCCACCAGTACCTTCGGCTGGTTCACCAATATGGCACAGCTCACCACCATCACGAACCTGGAGTACCTGAACACCAGTGAGGTGACTGAAATGAATCAGATGTTCTACGACTGCGAAAAACTGACGAACCTTGACTTGAGCCACTTCAACACTGCCAAGGTGACGGAGATGTGGATGATGTTCTATGAATGCACGTCGCTGAAGAACCTCGACCTCACATCGTTCAACACGGAGAAAGTGAGCGTCATGAACGAGATGTTCTCTGGATGCACGTCCCTCATCTCCATCGACCTCTCCAGCTTCTACACCTCCCAGACTCGCTACATGAACGAGATGTTCTCTGGATGCACATCGCTGACCACTGTCAGCGTGGGCGACGGCTGGGATGCAAGCCGCGCGTCGACCGAATACATGTTCTTCCACTGCTATAGCATCGTCGGCGAATTGGGCACAACCTATAACTCCGATTACAATGGCGACTACGTCGGCGAGGATGCCGCACACATCGACTGGGAAGACTACCCGGGCTTCTTTGTGAGTGCCAACTACCTCAAAGTTCCCTACGCCCACCTCTCCGCCGACGGCCGCACCCTCACCTTCTACCACGACGGTCAGCGCGCCACTCGCCGCGCCTCAACTGTCAACTCTCAACTGTCAACTTTCAAGACCTACTCCACCGACTTGGCCACCAACGAGGAGCCTGGATGGTTCAACGATGGCAACTACTCGGATATTACCCGTGCGGTGTTCGATCCCTCCTTTGCCAACGCCCGACCCGTCAGCACCTATTACTGGTTCGGCCAGATGCATCTGCTCACTAACATCGATGGCATGGAATTTCTGAACACCAGCGAGGTGATCAGCATGGAAGCCATGTTCGAAGAATGTGAGTCGCTCACCTCCCTTGACGTGAGCCACTTCGACACACGCAATGTGACCGACATGCGTAGCTTGTTTAACGACTGCTATGAGCTGACGACACTCGACGTGAGTGGCTTCGACACGCACAATGTGACCGCTATGTATAACATGTTCAATTATTGCAGCAACCTGACAGAACTCGACCTCAGCAACTTCGACACGCAGAATGTCGTCAGTATGAATGACATGTTCTGCGCATGCGAGTCGCTGACGAGCCTTGACCTCTCTAACTTCAACACCGCCAACGTCACGCGCATGAGCTCCATGTTCGAAGGATGCAAATCGTTGAGCGACATTGACCTGAGCAGCTTCGAAACGAGTCGGGTGACAAACATGAATTCCATGTTCGATGGCTGCCCGGCGCTGAAGTCGCTCGATCTGCGCAGCTTCAGTACATACAACGTAACAACCATGTTAGCCATGTTCCGTGGCTGCACAGCCCTGGAAACAATCTATGTGACGGACTATCAAACCATAGACCCGGGCTTTGTCTCGCCCTTTGGCGACTCCAGTTCATCCGCAGCAGGCTTAGGGTGGACGACCGAAAATGTGACCTCCTCCAACAACATGTTCAAAGACTGTACCAGCCTGAGAGGTCACCGAGGCACGCGCTTTGACGCTAACCACATCGACAAGGAGTACGCCCGCCTCGACGGTGGCACCAGCAGCCCGGGCTACCTGTCAGAGTATGGAGCCTTCCTCCTTGGCGACGTCAACGGCGACGGACAGGTCGGCATTGGCGACATCGTGGCCATCACCAACGTCATGGCCGGCATCGAGACCGATCCCGCCATCATCCAGCGCGCCGACGTCAACGGCGACACCCAGGTGGGCATCGGCGACATCGTAGCCATCACCAACATCATGGCCGGCATCACGAACTAAGTGAAAAATCATTCTTCTTTATTGACATAAAAATAATAAAAATGTACGATTTCGGGGGTACGGAGGTGTGGAGGGACGAGGGTACGGAGGTACGGGGGTGCGGGGGTACGAGGTCAGACTCTGCGCAGAAAATAGGGCGTGCAAACTATTCTCGTACCCCCGTACCTTCGTACCCCCGTACCCCCGAAGAAAGTACTCCCGCTCGAAAAAACACAATTAAATTTGGTTTTTTGCTCGCTTATTCGTACCTTTGCACATGATATGAAGCAAGTAAGACCCAAGAAGAACCTCGGCCAGCATTTCCTGACCGACCTCGAGATAGCCCGTCGCATTGCCGACACTGTTGACGCCTGCCCTACCCTACCCGTCCTTGAGGTGGGACCTGGCATGGGCGTGTTAACACAATTCCTGGCCGAAAAGCAGCGCCCATTGAGTGTCGTTGAGATCGATGCCGAGTCGGTAGCGTATCTGAAGGAGCGGTTCCCCGAGTTTCGGGGATACGAGGGTACGGAGGTACGTGGGTGCGAGGATAGTTCAGGCGCAGCGTCTGACCTCGTACCCCCGCACCCCCGCACCCCCGCACCCCCGATCATTGAAGGCGACTTCCTCCGTATGGACCTCCACGCGCTGTTCGACGGCGGCCAGTTTGTGCTCACTGGCAACTACCCCTACGACATCTCGTCGCAGATCTTCTTCAAGATGCTCGACAACCGTGACCTCATCCCCTGCTGCACGGGCATGATTCAGCACGAAGTGGCACAGCGCATGGCAGCCCAGCCAGGGTCGAAGCAGTACGGCATTCTTTCGGTACTCATACAGGCATGGTACGACGTGGAGTACCTCTTCACCGTCCCGCCTTCGGTGTTCAATCCGCCTCCAAAGGTGATGAGTGCCGTCATACGCATGACCCGCAACAGCGTGCAACACCTTGGCTGCGACGAGCAACTCTTCCGGCGCATCGTAAAAACCACCTTCAACCAGCGCCGCAAGATGCTCCGCGTATCCCTCCGCCAGTTGCTGCCACCCGACGCCCCCTTCTTCGCCGACAACGCCGACCTGCTCACCCGCCGCCCCGAGCAGCTCACCATTCCCGAATTCGTCAACCTGACCAACCTCGTGGCCAACACCTTATAATATAGATACGCGCATGAAGAAGCTGCTTTTCACCCTCCTACTGGCGACCACCGTACCCACGTACCCCCGCACCTCCGCACCCCTCGACTCGCTGCTCGCACAGTTCGACGACAGCATCTCCACCTGCCTCGATGATGCCACGCGCCTCGACGAGGCCCGCGCCCTCATCCTACAGGTGATGGCCATGGAGGGCGTTGAGCAGTCGGAGCTCTACCCCGTGATGCTCTTCCACGAAGGCACTTACTACTTGAACACCGGCGACGTGGCACGCTGGAAGCAGAACCGCCAGCGAATGTTCCAGATGCTCCCCTTCAACGACTACCCCGAACTAAGCATCAGCGTGCCACAGGAGCTGGGCCTCATTTGCCGCCGCGAGGGGCAGATAGACTCGGCCCTCTACTATTACGACCAAGCCCTGCAAGAGGCCTTGCGACAAGGCGACAAGGAGTGGCTGGCAGCCATTTCGGCCAATGTGGGCGTGCTCCACTACAACATGACCCACTACAAAGAGGCCGAGCAGTACCTACAGCAAGGACTGGAGTATGTCCGCCAGGTCGACGACCCCTACACCGAGCTCTGTCTGCTACAAACCAACGGTGCGGTAAAGGTGGCCCTCAACAAGCTGGCAGAGGCAGAGCCGCTGCTGCAGGAAGCCTACCAAATGGCTACCGAAGCCGAGTCGCCCGACTGGCAGTTGCGCTGTCTGACCACCATGATGCCCCTGTACGACAAGCTCTCGCTGCCCGACTCGGCACAGGCCTGCCAGCAGCGTGGCGACGCACTGCTGCCACTGCTGCCCCAACAGGGCATCACCGCCATCGGCTATATCACTGCACGTGCGGGCCACTATTATGACAAGGGACAGTGGGCACTGGCTGTCAGCGACCTCGAGAACGTCGCCGCCAATGCCGCCGGAGGTGTGAAGACGGCCGACGTCTTCGAACGCATGGCCCGCTGCTACGCCCAACTGGGACACTGGCACGAGGCGTTCTGCTACATGGACAGCGCCCGCATCGAGGCCGACACGCTGGCCTCTGAGCGACTGACGGCTCAGATGGCCGAGTTCAACGCCCGCTACCAGACGATGGAGAAGGACCTGCAGATAGCGCGCCTGCAGACACAGCGACTATGGTTCACCGTCGTGGCCGTCGCCCTGCTGCTCTCACTGCTCGGCCTCTGGCTCTGGTGGCGCGCACATCGCTCACGGCGTGAAGCTGACATGCGCATCGCAACCCTTGAGGCCGAGCGCAAACGCATCGCCAAGGAGCTGCACGACGGGCTCTGCAACGACTTGCTCGCCCTCGAGATGCAGGCTGCCGCAGAGTCTCGTACCCTCGAACCCTCGCACTCCCGTACCCACGAACCCTCGCACCTTCGTACCCCCGAACCCTCGCACCCCCGTACCCCCGAACCCTCTCCCATCCTCTCAGAGCGCCTCCACGCACTGCGCCTCCGCGCCCGCTCGCTATCCCACCAGCTCATGCCTCCAGAGTTCAGCCACCTGAGCCTGAACCAGCTGCTGCGCTTCCACTTCGAAGGCATCGCAGCCAACACACCCATCGCAGCAGTCTACACCGTCGACCCCAATGACGACAACCTGTGGCAGATGCTGCCGCCAAAGGTGAGCCACGAGGTCTACCGCATCGCACAGGAGCTTACCTCGAACATCGTGAAAGGCGCAATCGCCAGCCACCTCAGCGCGTCACTCACGCAGATGGCTCCGGGCCACTACCTGCTCACCATTGTCGACGACGGCAAGCCCGTACCGCACGCCACAACGCAGCGGCCAGGCTTAGGAGAGCATACGCTGAAGGACCGCATACTCAGCATCGGCGCCCGCACCAACAGCTACGAGGCCGACGGCCAAAACCACTTCGAACTGGAATTCAGTGCATAGCATTGTCACCCGAATAGGTGAAAATGAGGCTAAATAGTAAGATAAAAAGCCCGGCAGTAGCAAGAATGTCGGGCTTTTTTGTTAACTTTGCACGCGATTCATACGACAATTCACACAATGCAACAGCCCGAAAAGCTATACCGCATCATCGCACTCGACGACCATCCCATGGTGCTCGAGGGCATCTCCCACATCCTCACAGCAATGCCCAACGTCACCGTCGAGGGCGTCACCTCGCAAAGACAGTTGCTGGAACAGTTAGAGGGAGGCCGACAGTTCGACCTCTTCATCCTCGACCTCGAACTGTCCGATGCCGACGGCTTCGACGTACTCAAAGCCATACGCCACCACGCACCAGACACAGCCGTACTCATCTACACCATGCACGAGGAACCCTGGATACTGGCACGTCTGGCACGACTCGACATACAAGGCGTCGTCTCGAAGAGCAATCCCGTAGGAAAGCTGAGCGAGGCCGTCGCCGTCATACGCGACGGTGGCACCTACTACAACGAGGCGTTAATGCAACAGCTGGCGATACTCACCGACAACAATACCGACGTCATGAAAAGCTCGCCGGCCTTCCAGCTCAGCGAGCGCGAACAGCAGGTGCTACAGTGCATCAGCGAGGGTATGACGACGCCCGAGATCTCCGACCGTCTCTTCATCAGCACCAACACCGTGGGTACCTACCGCCTCCGCCTGATGAAGAAGTTCGACGCCCACAATGTGGCACAGCTCATCGCCAAGGCCCAACGGTTCCTGATGTAGGCTACTGGCCCGACCGCACAGCCTACATTTTTGTCACCTAAACAGGTGAAAATAGGCGTCAAAATCAATGATTTTATTAATAAACCATTGTTCCTTTCACGCTTTTTCGTATCTTTGCATACTCGAAATAAAACTATGAGTATTCGGGGGTACGGAGGTGTGGGGGTACGGAATTGCCTATCAGTGACAACTACTTTTTCAAATATTTAATCACAACCAAACAATTACCACAATGAAAAAAGCAATGTTGATTTTGGCAGCCGTGGCCGTCGCCACCACTGCAAGTGCAAAGATTCTCAGAGTAAGTAACGTCACGGGCAGCTCGGCTCCCTACACCACCATCGAGGCCGCTCAAGAGGCAGCCAGCTCGGGCGACACGATTATGGTCGATGCGTCGAGCACGTTGTACACGAAATACTCTGACACCAATATCGACCTGACCAAACGTCTGGTTATTATCGGTCCAGGCTATTGGCTGGTAAAGGATGGTATTATGCAAGAGGGTGCCAGCACAGCCGAAGTCGGCAAGTTCACCATCAAGGCCGAGGGAACTGTCATCAAGGGTATGACAATTAATTACATCAACATTCAGGCATCAAAAGCTGTTATTAACAGATGCCATTTAGGAAACGTCGCTATTGAAAAAGCCGCAAGCAATGTTGTCCTCAGCCAGAACTTTATTACAGGAAGGCCCAATGCGAACGGAGGAAGCTTCCACCAGGTCACAAACAACATATTTAGTTACGACACCAATGGATCCTATAATATGTTAAGTTCGTTTGATCAGAGTTATGTTGCATACAATACGTTTAGGGCTTCTGTGACAGTGTTCAGTTTGACGAACAGCACCATCGAGCACAACATCTGGTCTACCTTCAATGACAAAGGCTCGGGCAACAGCGCTACCGACAACTACGTGACCGCCGTTGTCAACACACAATCTACTGACAACTTCATCGACTCCGACTACTACAGCAACATTGAGCTTCCCGCCGACGTCACCTCGAAGTACGGTGCCTTCGCTGGCGACAGCCCCTACGTGCTGGCAGGCGTTCCCTCTGGCCCCGTGATTCAGGACCTCGTGGTTCCCACGACCGTCGAGATGGGCAGCAAGATGAATGTAACCATTAAAATCGGTATGCAGAAATGAGCAGAGTGAGTGTGTTTTCTCTCTGCCTGTTGCTGTCGGCTGTTGCCGCTCAGGCGCAGCAGGTGCGGCAGGTGGAGTATTTCTTCGACACCGACCCGGGCTATGGGCAGGGTAAGCGCATCAGCACGTCGGTGACGGGAAATAATCAGTTGAACTTCGACCTGGAAGGGATAGCTCCGGGCTCGCACACGCTCTTTGTGCGCAGTCAGGACACCGGCGGCCACTGGTCGGCCACGGTGGCGCATCCCCTGCTGGTGACGAGCCGCATTCCCACGGCGCCACGCCGTCTGGAATACTTCCTCGACGCCGACCCAGGCTATGGATTGGGAGCCGTGCTGAGCAACCTGAAGATTGGCGACAACGCGCTGACCTTCGACCTCTCGGCGGCCAAGGATGGTGCCCACGTGCTCTATGTGCGCTCGCAGGACGACACGGGGCTGTGGTCGACGACGATGAGCCGACCACTCTTCATCGACCGCTATCAGGACATCGTCTATGTGGAGTATTTCTACGACGACAACGACCCGGGTCGCGGCAATGCCACGCCACTGCCACTGCCCGACGTTGCCTATAAAGGCCACTTGGAGTGGACCGCCGACTTCGACATCTCCGGCCTCGCCTTGGGCCAGCACCTGCTGACCGTCCGCGCCCTAGACCGTTACGACCAGTGGACCGACGAGATGAGCCGCCCCTTCACCATTGTTGAGAAGGGTGGCGACAATCCCGACACCCCGCCACTCGGCGAGGGCGACTTGGCCCGCCTGGAATACTTCTTCGACGTTGACCCGGGCTACGGACAGGGTCGGCCACTGAGCGCCCCCAGCACTGGCACGAATACCTACGTCATGTCGTTCGAAGGCATCCAGCCCGGCGCCCACGTGGTCTATCTGCGTGCATGGGACGACGAGAACCACTGGTCGCAGACGCTGTCACGTCCCGTCTACGTCTGCTCCGTCAGTGGCACTGACATCAGCCGTCTGGAGTACTTCTTCGATGCTGACCCGGGCTACGGACAGGGCCGCGCACTCTCGTACCCCCGTACCCCCGCACCTACGTACCCCCGCACCTACGTCATGTCGTTCGACGGCATCCAGCCTGGCGCCCACGTGCTGAACGTCCGCGCCTTGAACAACCAGGGCCGCTGGTCGTCGGTCGTCACCCGTCCGCTCTATGTCTATCAGCCCTCAGGCAAGGTCCTGGAACTGGAGTATTTCTTCGACGATGCTGATCCCGGCGCGGGTCAGGCTAAGCCTGTTGCACTCCCCCAGAACCTTCTCGAGCCCTTCGCCTTCGATGTTTCTGTCAACGGTCTGCCCGCCGGCATGCACCACCTCTGTGTACGTGCCAAGGGCGACGACGGCAAATGGTCGCTCGTCAGCCGCGAACCCTTCATCGTTGCCGCCCCGTCTGAAATCGTCGTTGGCGACGTCAACGCCGACGGTGAGGTGGGCATTGGCGACATCGTCGCCATCACCAACGTCATGGCGGGCATCAACACCGATGCCGGCATCGAGGACCGTGCCGACGTCAACGGCGACGGCGAGGTGGGCATCGGCGACATCGTGTCAGTCACCAACATTATGGCGGGCATCGTGAACTAAGTACCGAATCATTCTCCAAAGACGGAAAGAGGGCGAAGCCTATCATGGCATCCCCCTCTTTTCTTTTTTCATCTTCGACACAAGTTGTCCTCCGTGTCTTATTTGTCAAGGCAATCCTTATACAACGAAGGAACGCTCCCCATACAAGCATCGGTATATAGAACATGCGAGACAACAAAACTTTTGAGTAATTTTTCACACTTCTTTCTTTAATCTCATGTTTTTGTGCTACCTTTGCACACATATTTATTACAATAGACTATCCTATGGCAAAGAAGAATGAGATTATCGTCAAAGATGTAGCCATCAAGACTATGTCAAAAGATGGTATAGATTTTATTAGCATCACGGACATCGCTAGACAGAAAAACCCCACAGACCCCAATGGAGTAATAGCAAACTGGATGCGTAACCGCAATACTGTGGAATTTCTTGGTATATGGGAAACGCTTCACAATCCCAATTTTAACCCCCTCGAATTCGAGGGGTTTAGAAAAGAGGCAGGTTTAAACGCATTCACGCTTTCGCCTACTCGCTGGATTGAAGCCACTAATGCTATTGGGATTGTTTCGCAAGCGGGACGCTATGGAGGAACATTTGCCCAAACCGATATAGCATTCGAGTTTGCATCGTGGATTTCCGTTGAGTTCCGTCTTTACCTTGTCATGGAGTTCCAACGTTTGAAGGCGAAGGAACAAGAATTGCTGGGATGGTCAGCAAAAAGAGAACTCTCCAAAATCAACTATCATATACATACTGATGCTATCAAGAGTCATCTGATTCCTGAAGAAATCACTTCGGCACAAGCCAGTATAATCTATGCAGAAGAAGCTGATGTGCTGAACGTTGCCATGTTTGGAATGACAGCCAAACAATGGCGAGAGGCTAATCCTGACCTGAAAGGCAACATCCGAGACTATGCCACCATCAATGAATTAATATGTTTGTCGAATATGGAGAATATCAATGCCGTGCTTATCAATGAAGGTGTTCCACAAGGTGAGAGACTAAGAAAGTTGAATCAGATTGCTATTCAACAAATGCAAATACTGGAAGGGAATAGCGGCAGGAATTTACTTAAATAATCTTTTTTCCGCGAAACGCATTGTAGTTTCGCGGAAAATTTGTATCTTTGCATCATGGAAAAGAAGATCAAGTTCGGCATCTATCCCAATCCGTTGCCCGACGCCGACGGCAACACCACCTACCAGGTGCGCAACGAGCCCACCATGACCATGAATACGAAGGACTTCCTTGCCCACCTGAAGTATCATAACACGTTCAGCGCCACGACGATGAACGCCGCACTCACCATTCTGCGCGAGGAGATTGTCGAGCAGCTCCGCGACAACCGCCGCTTCCGCATCGATGGCATCGGCACGTTCCAGATGAAGGTTGCACTCAGCGACGACGTCGACGACGAGGGCCATGCATCGAGGCCCCAGGTCACCGACCCGAAGCAGATCACGGCGCGCAACGTTGTGGTGGCAGGCGTCACCTTCATCCCCGACAAGAGTTTCATCGACGACCTCAAGGATGGCACCACCACCATCAATGTCAACGGCGCGGGTGTTGTGGCTGCCTCGAAGCGCCATGATCGCCAGGAGGTGATCAATGCGCTCAACAAGTACCTAGCTGAGCACGGCTCCATCACGCGCCGAGGCTTAGCCACACTGCTACATGTGTCCGACTACGAGGCGCGCAAGTGGCTCACGCTGCTCACCACTGAGCCCTATCCCAAGTACGTGGCACGCAAGCAGGGCAACACCATCGTTTATCGCCGCTACGGGAATCCGTAGAGTAACCCCGCGGCGTGTCTTACTGCCCCCCGGGGATAAGTAAGTTTTGCCGCGCCGCGACAAAACGATCCTCCTTTACCTCCTCCGCTCGGCTTTGCCGCTTCGCTCTGCGAAGAACTCCTCATATCCTCAACGCCTCACATCTTCAAAAAAATGCCCCGCGACCCCTCGCAAACGCCCTGTGGCAGGGCAAACTGCGCGGGGCATTTTTTCGTTCACTCCCGCTGGCAGACGATGAAGCCATCGCCGCTGTGGCTACGGCCGCGCGTTACGCCGAGGCGCGTCATGTAGCGCCCGAACTGGTTAGCCGTCACGCCCTCCATCGTCTTTGGCGAGCGTTCTGACAGCACCTTCATCAGTTCGCGGCACTCCACGAACGTCCCTTCCTCTTTGTCATGCGGCACCGCAAAGTTGTTGAGGAACAGCCGCTCGACGGCATTCTCGACATAGTAGCGGCGGTTCTGGCGTTCCATCTCCGCCTCCTCGTCCTTTGTGAAGTAGTGGGGCAGGTGCTGGCGCTCCACCTCGTCTATCAGCTGCGCGTAGAGCTGCACATGGTCGATGCCGTCGACGGGAATCAGACCGTCGGGCTCCAGAATGAGGAAACGGCGCGAGCCCGTGCGGTCGGTCAGCAGCTGGCGCGAGTTGCTCGTGCCCACAAACGAGGCGATGCGTGGCAACTGGTTGAAGTTCTTCTTGTAGGCACCGATGAACGAGGGCTTCAGCGTCTGCATCATCGACTTCAGCTCAGGCATCTTCTTGTGCGGCAGCTTGTCGAACTCGTCGATGCTCACCATTGCGTACTCCACCATCTTGCGATGGGCGTTGCCCTTCGACGACAATGAGAAGTCGTCGGTGTAGTAGTCGGCTATCTCAGGCGGCATCAGCGCATGGAGGAACGTGCTCTTGTGCAGGCCTTGGCGCTCGCTTACCAGCAGCAGCATCACGGCGTTGGCATGCTCGCTGTCGCTACCCAACCACTGCACCACCACGGCGCGGAGCCACTTACGCATCATCCGCTCGCAGTAGTCACTGGCATTGATGCGGCGGGCCAGCTCACCCACATAATCTGTCACGCCGTCCCACTGTCCGCGCACGCTGTCAAGATAAGTGCGGATGGGGTGGTAGTCAACGGCCAGGCCGCTCTCCACGCGCTGCTTCACGAAGCTCGACAGGCAGAAGATCTCGCCATCGTCCTGCACTGAACAGTTGATGGTGTTCAGCCGCCGCTTGTCCACCATCTGCCACGGTTCTTCCTGGCCGCCACCTCCTTTGTCCACCTTGCGCCGATACTCATAGATGTCGCGCACCACGTTGTGGCGGAACTCGTAGTTGCCGCTCACGAACGCAGCCATGTCGTGAATGGGGCGCAGCATCGACTGCTGTCGCTCCGCATACCGGTCGGCGGCACCTTTCTTTGCCACTGCTTGCTGCTTGGCAGCCTCCTTGCTCACAACTTTCGACTCCGCAACGTCATTCGAGGTGGCCTCCTTGCTCATAACTTTCAGCTCCGCAGCGGCCTTCGAGGTGGCCTCCTTGCTCATCGACTCCGCAGCGTCATTCGAGGTGGCCTCCAACTTCTCAATTCTCTCGCGAATCTTGGCGTTTTCGTCCACCATTTGCTGCAGCAGCGCCAGCACTTGTTTCATCTCCGGCTCCGGGTTTGCCACTTCCTTCGCAGCCTCTTCCCTTCTTGCATGGGGAGACCCCACGGGTGGGCACTCGATACTCGTGGTCCCCACCATCTCTTCTTTAGAACTCGCTGCCACCACCGCTTCCTTTTCAGAACCCGTGGCGTCCACCGCTTCTTTTTCAGGACTCGTGGCACCCCCCATCGGTTGATGCCACCATTTCGTCAATAACCGACCATACGCTTTCATCATTTGTGCAATTTTCTTCATAGGTGTTAGTTTTTTGAGGATTAATAAATGCTATCTTGTCACACAATCTGCCTGCAAAGATACACATAAAACATGCCGATTAAAAGCTTTCCGCAGCAATTCTTTCGCCAAATACGTCAAATAGTTTTACCACGTATTTTCAACCCCTACCCCTCCGTTTCGCTTCTCGCAAACCGCTGGTTTTCTATCTTACCACTTAAGTCGCAAGTTCTTACCACTTAAGTCGCAAGTTCTTACCACTTAAGTCGCAAGTTCTTACCACTTAAGTCGCAAGATAGTTTTCCTAAGGATTAAGGATAAACAACTCAGGTTTTTCATGCCTTAAATGCCCAATAAAGTACGCATCAGACAATGGCAGCCTGCCGTTATAACAGTTGACAGACAAATGGCAATAACTCAACAATCCAGCCCTGTCGGCAGAATGGATCTTGCCGTAGCTGTCGCGTTTCTCTGGGTCCTTATAAAAAATGCCCCGCGCCAAACCACCAGATAACCAACAGGTTATCAATTGGCGCGGGGCATTTTTGTGTTACGTTATTTGCCCTGAGCTTATTTCCAGAGTCTATTGCCGTATAGGCACGATAGATTTTATTTGGCACGCTCTACCGCTTCAGGGCCTGGCTGAAGCGGTATTTCCTCTTGCCATAACGTCTGTAATGGCAACAATGTCACCAATGCCCACCTGACCGTCGCCGTTCACGTCGGCACGTCCGGCAACATTGCTATCGGTGTTAATACCGGCCATGACGTTCGTGACTGCCACGATGTCGCCAATGCCCACCTGACCGTCGCCGTTAACGTCAGCTTTTTGAGTGTCTATATCACTCATCAGGATGTCCGTGTACGGAATGATGTCAGCATTAGCCACCTCCCCCGTTTGCTGGTTGATAAGCAGGCAGATGATGCTGATGTTCTCAAGCGTCTGGATGTTGTCAGGCAGCGTGAGGTTGTAAGTGTAGTGGTAGTCCGTCATTCCTTTCGGCTTCAAGGGAACGGTGCCCTCGGTGCCGTTGATGTCGCTAATACTGCGTGCTACATGATCGTGGAGTATTAACGCGGGATCTGACATGTTCTCAAAACCTCCCATTTTGCTTCCGCCGGCATATAAGTTCCTTTGGTTGTAGGGACCGACTTTGTCTTCTGTTACTACGTAGGCTATACGGAAGTCATCGGTCATGTCATAGCCAAATCGGGATGTGGTGGAAATGCTGACACTATTTTTACTGGGCGAGAACCTAGCTCTGTTGATAGTGACATTGGCTATTGCCGAAAGAAATTCTTTCTGATAACAATTCTCCAACTCATCTGCATTAGGGTCAATATAGAATTTGCGGTCTACTGTGCATGCGGGGAATCCACCAAAGCGATTGCAGAATTCCACGTAGGAGGGTGCGGCCATTTCTTCGTCATGGATGGCAATTGCGATGAAGTTGTCGGGATGGTTCTGAATCATGGTTCTAATGCCAACAATACCACGTGGGCAAAAACCACACCACGTGCCAGTTCCCTCTTCTACTACTACGCGGCGTGTATAACTCTCGCCTGACACATCGACAGTAAATGTCTCATGGCTGTCAGCATCAAGCCCATCCTTGATGTTGTTTACAAGATCGGCCCATATTTCAACCGTGTGAAGACCACTGCTCAAGTTTGGCAACTCTATACTGAAGTCGTAGGGCTGTTTTGCTAATAGTGCCTCATCACTGTGCCAGACTCTTTTCTCTCCCCCGTCGATAGTGTATGCCAGATCGTAACCATTGGCAATTCCGACTAAGATGCTCTCAACTTGTCCTTTAATGTTGTATTTATTGTTACCGACATTCAAAAGTTCGGCACTGTTGAAACGCAAATTGGCAGGAATGTGGCCTCCTTCTATTGTGAAGCCTAAAGCGAGGTTGCCTTCTGACCAAGGTTGCCAATTATTACCGTCTGCCGACCAATTGAACCATAGTCTGCCCTTTGGATCACCTATCGAATAAGAGATACCTGCACTGGTGCTATGTCCGAATCCAATGAATATATCCTCATCGCCAGTAATTGTATAAGGTTCCTCCAGCATGACTTTGGCCCATCCGTCGAACGAAGGTGTTAAAACCCGTGTCTCAGAGATGTGCTCACCGCCAGGCTTTTTTGCCACGAAAGCATACATTTCTGACTCGTCCCAAGGATGCGTACAAGCATGGACTCCCGTGATTCTACATCCTTTATAGGCTGCAGCTTCTTCCTTTGTCAACACGAGGCCCACCTCCAGACGGGGAGCGTTCATCCCTACATCCATTTTGTTGAATCCCTGTGTATAGTCCCAGTCGATAACCGATGGCAGAGGCTGGTCGTCGACGATATTCAGATTGCGCTTGTTCTCGTGGAGAATATCTTGGTAGGCTTTAGTCATGCCCTTCGGGACATGTACGGTGCAAGTAGAGGAAACTGTATTTAAGAATTCCTCTGAAGAGAGGACTCTGTCGGGGTAGTAGCCTCGTAAGTAAACATCTTTTATATTGGAGCAATCGCGGAGGATAGAACCTGATATCAGAGTGGCATGAGCCAAGATGGAGAGCGACTCCAAATTTATGCAGCCTCCAAAAGAGATGTCGTCAACAATAGTAACCGAAGGAGGAAGGACAATGCGTCTGACAGAAGTCTGATTCTCCATGGCCCTTGCAGATATCGTTGTCAGCAAAGGCGGAAAGTCGGAAGCTTCAAAGGTGGTCTTTATTCCTGGCACATCGAAAAGCATCGTTTGGGCTTTGTTGAAAAGCATCCCGTTGTATGAACTGTAATAACCATTCTCACTACTGACGGTAATGGCCTCCAGCTTAGGACATCCGGCAAAGGTAGAATTTCCCCATTCATGCATTGAACGCACGCCACTGCCAATGAAAGCCCTCACAAGGTGCTCGTTGTCGTTGAATGCGCACGGATGGATGTATTCCACGCTGTTAGGAATGTCTATCGCGGTCAGTCCTGTGTTGCGGAAGGCATTGCTTCCAATTTCGTATAAGCCCTCGTTTAGAGTGACAGATTTTAAGGATGTGGCATCGTGGAAAACATCATCTTGGATGCTCTTTACAAGCAGGCCATTGCAGGTGGACGGGATGGTTATGCTGGCAGGCAAGGAACCTTGGTAGGCGGTGATGGTATAAGTGCGCTCATTCTCATTAAGATTGTATACGAGTCCCTGGTCATCGGTGTAAATCATGGGCGGATAGAAAGTGATGTTTCGGAACTTGTTCCAGCCAGCGGTATTCTTGTAGGCGTCTACTGCCTCGTATGGTACGAGAAGCTTGGCCGACTCATAGGCCACCTGTTCGAAGGCATCGGCATCCAAGCGAATGGGCTCGGCGAATGTCACCGTCACACTTTTAATGTCAGTAACCCCAGCGAGGGCTTTGCTGGTGACAGCCACCACCTCGCAACCGTGAGTGCGCTGCGGAATGACGATGGAGTCGCGCACCGTGTCGGCATGGCCATCAATGACGGCAGTATTCGCCTCATGGTCCAGAGTGTAGTGTAAACCTTGAGCGTCGGTGAACTCTGGGACATGCGCTTCATTGTCTGCAACATTGATGACAGCTTCTACTTGGTCGTCATTAAGCAGTTCAAAAGAGTAGTATGCCCAGTAGAAACCGCCATGGAAATATTCCGATCTGCAGTTGTTGAAGAAGTTGAAAATATTGTTCCCGCCGCCCCAGTTCACTCCGTTGTATCGTAGTGTCTCGCCTGTTGTCAGATTGTCAATCTGAATATAGTTTTCCTTGCCGTTCGCACGTGCAGCAAGCACCTGCTCGTCTTCGGTGGCAATAGTCAGCGAACGCTCTTCGGAATATGCATCAGCGGTATGCAGATACAGATGGCTAACCCCTGACATGCCATTATTATCAATGCGGAACATGTAGTTGTAGCCACCACCTCGGTTGCTGATGAAGTCGCACGAGTAAAGATCGAGCATCGGCTTCACCTTGGCAATGATTGTCATGCAGTCTTGACCTTGGCGAAAGAAGTAGTTGCCCGACTCCGTTGACCACTGAGGCCATTTGGTGATGTAGCCCTCACAGTTGCCGCGGATGGAGAGCATCTCGCCGTCAAACTCGGGAAACTCGCCAGTTAGTTGCAGGTTATAGCCAGCCAGCCTGGCGTCAGGATGATTCGTAATAGAATGTGTCGCTTCATCATAGTTGGAAGCATTGAAAAAGAATTCAAACGGAAGATTAGGCAACTTCGCTGTCTGATGAGAGGAAGTCACTCCGGCAGCGTGTATTGTCATTGGTAACATTGAAGACATCATTGCCAATAACGAAAGAATAAGTGCTTGTTTCATAATAGCTTGATCGTTGTTTTTTTATTTGGGCACAAAGATAACAAAAAAATGTTTTTAACGTCTGCTTTTGTTTTAAAAATAGCAAACATTAACGCGCATTTCACCTAAACAGGTGTATGTATTTCTACTCAAGATGAAAAAATGTTATCACCAACCAAGGTGAAAAATGCACCAACAAGAAAAAAAACAGCTAAAAAAGGCTAGAATTCATTTGTTTTTTCGTATCTTTGCAGATTGAAGGCATGATGCCATGCACATGGTATCCCCTTTTGATAACACTAACCGAACAATAACAAACAAAATAAAAACGAAACAGCAATGAAGACAAACAAGAAAATCGTGGTTGCCCTTGCAACCCTTCTGCTCGCCGGAGCAGCAAACACCGTGAGTGCCAAGTCGTGGCGAATTCATAACCTGTCGGCTTTTGCGCCTAACTTCACCAGCATCAACGAGGCGATGGAGAGTGAGCAGGTGCAGGACGGTGATACCATCTACCTGGACCCAGGCTGCATCTTGACCTCGGAGCAGCGCGTCACGAAACGGGTGACCGTGATTGGCCCGGGGTACTTTATGAAGGAACGCACGTATGGCATTGCATTCATTAATCATTATCTTTATATGCAAGCCGAGGGTAGCAAAGTGGAAGGTGTCCGTATTGACCATTTGGTCATTGCCGCTAACCTGGTCACGGTGGAGCGTTGTCGTATCAATAACCAAATCTACGCCAGTGGCAACAATGCCCAGATGGCCACTATCAGACAGTGCTATTTGATGAACAGCTACGGTTATATTCACATTAGCGGTCATGGAACGAATGACGTCCGCAGTGCCCTCTGGCGCATCGAGAACTGTCTGTTGGACGGATACAATGACCATTCAATAAGAGACTTGTATCAAGCCACCATCGTCAACAATTATATTCGTAACACTCAAAATGGGGGGCTTCTGATTTTCGAAAGGCTTGCCGACTGCGTCATCACCGACAACATCATTGTTAAGACAAACGAGAACCAGAAGAACAACATTTTCGGTTCGCTCTCTACCTGCTCAGTACAGAACAACATCCTCTCGTGTGACGAGGGAACTTACCCAGACTACCCCTACAATGTCTGCATGGGTAGCAGCGACATGTCGTCGGTGTTCACACTGGAAAGCGATGACGTGTTCAGTCTTGTTGCTGACAGTCCTGCTGCAGGCAATGGCAGCGACGGCACTGACATCGGTCCTACCGGTGGTCTGTATCCCTACGTGGCCAATGGCCGTCCTTACGGTCTGCCTTGGTATCCACAGACTATGGTGGCAACAGCACCAAATGACGGCAAGGTGAATGTGAAACTCCAAATCAAAGCACAAGATGAGTAAGTTCTTTCGTCAGCATGCAGCCTTGATGGCTCTGGCGCTGACGATGGGGTGGCTACAGACGGCGGCGCAGACAGCATCACCGCCGGTGGTCAGCGACGCAGAATACTTCTGGGATGCCGACCCGGGCTTTGGTCAGGGCCGCCCCATCGCCATCACGCCTGGCAAGAACGTCAACCTGCAGAACCTTCAGATTCCCGCCACGGGACTTGCTGCCGGTGAGCATGTGCTTGGCCTGAGAGCCCGCACATCGCTGGGCTGGGGCGCCACCATCACGCAGCGCGTCAACGTTGCCGACGCCTCTATCCATAGCGGTGAGCAGCGCGTAGAGGCCGTGGAGTATTTCTGGGACACGGACCCGGGCTTCGGACGGGGTCAGTCAGTAGCCATCACGCCCGGCAAGGACGTCGATTTGCAGAGCCTTCAGATTCCCGCCACGGGACTTGCTGCCGGTGAGCACATCCTCGGTGTTCGAGCCCGCACATCGCTGGGCTGGGGACCTACCATGACGCAGCGCGTCAGCGTGGCCGATGCCTCACTGCACGACAGCAGTCGTTTGCAGATTACGGGCATAGAGTACTTCTGGAATGAAGATCCCGGCTATGGTCACGGCACGTTCGTTGCCGTAGAGCCAGGGCAGTCGGTCAGTCTTGATGACTTGCAGATACCTTCAGCAGAAACTCATGGAGACTCCAAACTCTTCATCCGTGCATTGGGCAATCAGGGCTGGGGGCCGACTGTGGCCTACGACATCATGGTAGACGCCGAGGGCCACTACACCCTGAATGCCCAGGCAGAAACATCGATAGAGACCCGCAACTACCAGTCGCTCAGCGAGGCACTGGCCGACTTTGCCGACCGTGGCGTGGGCGATGACATCACCCTCGAGGTGACCACCACAGGTACGGACTATGCTCTCGATGCTACAACCGAGGAACAGGCAGAGTGTCTGCAGCGCATCACACAGCAGATGAGCGCCAGCAACACGCCGCGCCACCAGAAAACCGTCAGCTTCACGGCAGCCGAAGGTAGCGGCAACAAGCTGAGCGTCACCACCACAGCCGCTGCCCTGCCAACCGTCGTCGGCTTCTTTGCCCAGACCAAGTTGGAGAACGTGGCGCTGACCATCAACGGCACGGCCTATGACTTCAGCGCTGCTGCCGAGCGCACTGCCGAAGTGTGCAGCGAAGAGCAGACCAGCCGCGTCAACCTGTCGCAAATCAGCAGCAAGGTGAAAGTCTCCTGGCAGGCACAGCCTCACGACGGCACGACGCTCACGGGCTTCACCTCAAATGGCAGCGGCGACCTGCCCGCCATGACTATCAGTAACAGCGGTACCAGTCTCGACTCGCTGGCCTACCGCGTGACGCTCAGCGACGAACAGTCGATGCCGCTCTGTGAGTACACCTATTATATATATGTACACGCGAAGATGGCCAACCAACAGTTCACTTCGCTGTCGCCAGCCGACGGCAGCAGCCTTGACCCTGTAAAGACGACGCTGACGTGGAACGCCGTTGGCGATGCCCTGGGCTACCGCCTCAGCATCAGCACCGACGGTGGCGAGGCACAGCAGATAGAGCTGACTGCTCCGGAATATGAACTGAACGTGGCGAGCGGCCACCACTATGCTTGGACTGTCACCGCCATCGGCTTCTGCGACGAGCTGACCAGCCAGGAGCAGACCTTCAGCGGGCGACTGCTGCCCGACCTGGTGGTGAGCAGTATTGAAACACCCGAAGTGGCTGAGGCCGGCAATACTATACAGGTGAGGGCCACGGTGAAAAACCAGGGTGAAGCCGCTACAACGGAAGGTAAATGGATAGACCGCATCTACCGTGTGGTGAACAGTACTGATTTTGCACAGGCAGAGCCTGCGGGTGAGTTGTACCATCGTGGCAACCTGGCTGCAGGCGAAAGCTATGAAGTGACGTTTACGATAAACGTGCCAATGGTCGATGCCGGGCAGCTGCGCGTGTTTGTAGAAACTGACCGCGCAGGAAATGTCCTGGAGCTTGACGAAACCAACAACCGCACCATGAGCACAACGGCGGCCGAACTGAAGCCGTTCTACGTGGATGCAGCCGATTTGGCAGCGCTGCGCAAGCTGTACAGCGATTTTGGCGGCACCCAATGGAACGGCACACCGTGGAACGTGACGTCAGAAATCATCAAGGACGGCAACTGGAGCGGTGTGACGTTCAACAGCGACGGACAGGTGACAGCCATCAACTTGCAGGGTCGCGGACTAACAGGTGAGCTGAGCCAGACAACGGCTCCACAACTGCCCCAGCTTACATCGCTCAATCTGAGTCACAATGCCTTGGAGGGCGATGCCGCAGCGTTCGTCACAGTGACACCTTCGCTGAAGACGCTCGACCTGTCGTATAACTGTCTGTGTGACCTGTCCGGCGCGCTGCCTTCCACTCTGACACAAGTGAATGTGGGCTGTCAGAGCATGGACAGAAGTGCTACGTTCAGCGAACTCGGGGCGGCGCTACCCGACAACCTAAGCGGTGTGCTGCCCAGTATAGCCATGTATGATGCCAGCAAACGTACCTTCGGCTTCGACGGCTACTTCGACATGACCAGTAACAGTGACTTGTGGGGACAGTGTTCGTGGCGAATGAAGCTAATCAATGGCTCGTTGCAGCAAGAGGCAGATCGTTCCGTGGCATACAGGGAAGACAGCGGGCATGAAGTGAGCATGCGCATCTATAATGGCAATACGTGGAACGACATGCACCTTACTATAGACTACGCCACTGGCGATGCCAATTTGGACTGCCGTGTCAACGTGGCCGACCTGCAACATACCATTAACTATGCTGTCAACGACAGCCACCCGCGCACTTTCTTCAATTACCAAGCTGCCGACCTCAAGGCTGACCGCAGCATCAACGTGCTTGATGTCGTTAGGCTGGTGAACCTGCTGCTGGCCGACGAGGGTACGGAGGCACGGAGGCACGAGGGTGCGAAGGTTCAGAGGTACGAGGACAGCTCTGATGCTGAAGCCGATGCCCGAATTGAATGGCGAGACGGCGAACTGGTGCTCATCACGGAGCGACCGGTGGCAGCGCTCGACCTAGTGGTGGAGCATGCGGCTAACGATGTGGAGTGGACACTGGCCGACGCCGGCTGGCAGGTGAGTGAGAGCCGCAGTGGCAACAGTAGCCACGTCATCGTCTATTCGCTGACGGGGCGTGAGCTGCCCGTAGGCGAGACTGTGTTGGCACGCTTCGGCGATGGCGACGTTGCTGTCAGCCGTGCCATGCTGGTGGATGGCGATGCTCGCGAGGTGAGCGTGATTCTGACAGGTACGCCGACAGCTATTCTCGTACCTCCGCACCTCAGCACCTCCGCACTCCCCGTCTACAACACGGGCGGTGTCCGCCAAGACAACGATGCCCTGCGCAGTGGTGTCTACATCAGCCGAGGTAAGAAACATGTTGTGAAGTAATCCGAAAGAAAAAGACCCGAAGATATGAAGCAAAACTTCAGATATACACTGCTGCTGATGTCCAGTCTGCTGCTGTACCACAGCAGCAAAGCCAGCAACAAACTCAGTATCGCTGACATCAGCGGCGCTATGGGCGCACGGGTAACACTACCCGTCTACCTGACCAATAGCAACAGCGAGATTGTGGCGGCCCAGTTCCGACTGACGGTGCCTGACGGTGTGACAGTCGACACGGAGTCGGCACGCCCCAATGCGAACCGTGCGAAGAACCACACGGTGGTGGTACAGCAGAACACGGGCAGCTACACCGTCATGCTCTTTTCGTCCAACAACAGTCCCATTGCGGGCAACTCAGGACAGCTGCTGACCGTAGACTTGCTGGTGGGCACGGGATTTACGCCCGGCGGAGCCTACAGCCTGACACTCTCGGACGTGATTATCAGTAGCAAGGAGGGCGAGAATGTGGGCAACGACTTCAGTAGTGCACAGCTTCACATTGGCGAGGTGACCGACTTCGTGGTGACCGACGTGAAGTCGGGTGTCACCACCGTCACCCCGGGTGATGAACTGCCCGTTTCCTGGACGGTGAGCAACCAGGGCGGTCTGGCGGCTACGGGCGGCTGGAGCGAACAAGTGTCGCTGGTGGGCAGTAATGGCCGCACGCAGCTGTTGGGCACCGTCTATAGCGATGCTTCCGCCTTACAGGCCGGCGCCACCGTGAGCCGACAGTCGGTGTTCGTCGTCCCCGAGCTGCCTGGCATGGACGGCAACGTGCAGGTGGAAGTGCGTCTGCTGCCCAATGCCGATGCCGGCGAGATGCCCGAATACCAGACCAACAACACCACGCGCTCGGCCACGACTGTAGCACTGGGCAAACGCCTCACACTCACCGTGCCAGCAACAGCGACGGAGGGCAACCTGCCACTGCGTTGTCTGCTGGCCCGCAGTGGCGACTGGACGAAAGCACAGACCTTTAACGTCAGCATCGCTGGCGACAGCCGCCTGACCGGTCCGAAGCAGGTGACCATCGCCGCCGGACAGTCATCGGCCTACTTCTATCTGAACCTGCACGACGATGCCCTCATCAACCAGCAAAGCCACTTTACCATCACCGCCAGCGGCAACGGCTACGATGCCTTCAGCGCACAGATGGAGGTTGAGGACAACGAATATCCCTCACTCGGTCTGCAGGTGTCAAAAAGCACAGTGACCGAGGGCGAAAGTTTTCAGTTGACCGTGACCATCCCAAAGCCAGTCAGTGAACCGCTCGAAGTCGCTCTCTATTGCGAACAAGCAAAGCGTTTTAACTTCAATCCTCAGGTGACCATTGCTGCCGGTAAGACGTCAGCTACGGTCAGCGTTGAGGCTATCGACGATGCGGAGGTGAGCGATGTGCTCTCAGTAGCCTTCACGGCTACGGCTCCACGTTATGAAACGGCAGAAGGGCTGGTGTTGCTCGTTGACAATGACATGCCCGACATTGAGCTGACACTGATGCCTACAACGGTCAGTGAAGGTGCCGGTGCCACAGCCGTCATTGGAACTGTGCGCAAGTTGAACAGGCACGACAGCAAGATAACTGTTCAGTTGGGCGATAATAGTGCAGGACGAATCTATTATTCATCGCCGACATTGCTTTTGGAGAAAGGCGTTGAAGAAGCTCAATTCAGCATTGGGGTAAAGGATAATGCCACGGTGGATGGTGATCTGGCGGTGGACGTCACGGCGGCTATCTACATTTCTTCGTGCAGTTGTGCTGCGCAAGGATCGTCTGGCGGCAGTGTGACCAAGCGCCTGACGGTCGTCGACGACGACGGCCCCGCGCTGCGCCTCACCTGTGGCTCGACAACCATGCTTGAAGGCTCGCATGACAACACACTGACCATAGAGCGCAACACCTCGACAGCCTCAGCATTGACCGTGACGCTCAGCAGTGACCATGACAACCTGCTGAGTTACAGTCATACGGTTACGATTCCTGCCGGTCAACGTTCAGTGACGGTGACTGTGGCGGCTAAAGACAACGACGTTCAAGGCGACAACCAGACCATCGTGTTCCAAGCGCAGGCCAGTGGCTTTGCTACCGGCACCTGCTGGGTGATGTTGACCGACCAGACATTGCCCGACGTGAGCATACCTTCGCTGACAACAGACCAGACGGAATTTGTGACGGGGGGCGAGATGACAGTGACGCTCACGGTGGCGAACACTGGTAAAGCGCCTTTCACCGCACCGGCTCCCGTTGTGCTCTATCTGTCGGGCAGCAGCAGTGAACTGGATCGCCTCTACTTACAAGAGGACTTGCAGCCCGGTGCTTCGAAGGTGCTGAGCAAAACGGTGACACTGCCCGAACAATTGGGACAGGCAGTGCTGACCGCGGAAATCAATCATGACCGTAGCGCAGCAGAGTTGCTCTATGCTAATAACAGGTCGCAGGGCGTAAGCATTGAACTGCTGTCGCCATTCACAGCAACCGTCACTCCTGACAAGAATCGATACCTGAAGGGGGAAACCGTTCAGCTGACAGGACGGGCTACGGGAAAGGGAACAGCCAGAACCGATGTCGAAGTCTATATTGTACAGAATGGTACGCGCCAGGTTATTCCTGCCAAGACTGACGGCGCAGGACGCTTCACTGCAACATGGACACCTTATCCCGCACAGATGGGACGCTTCTCGGTAGGCGCCTGCTATCCGGGCGAAGCAGCGACTACTGCCCAGGCAACGGTCGATATATTGGGCTTGCGACTGGAGCAGAACGACTACATCATTTGCGAGACGCTTGTCGGTGAGCCTTATAGTGGCGCAATCGGTATTGTGAACCCTGGACAGGTGGCTCAGACAGTGAGCAATGTGGAGATACTGCAGAAGCCTGCCGACTGTATGGTAGATATCAGTAGGCTGACAACGATACCTGCCGACGGCACCGTACAACTGGAATACACGCTGACAGGGTTCAACGTCACCAAGGGCAACGACTGGGAACAGTTGCAGCTGCGTCTGACGACGAACGAAGGCTCGACACTCGACGTCACGGCCTATTATTACTGTCGATCACCAAAAGGGCTGTTGGAAGCCAGCGTCAGCAGCATCAAGACCACGATGGTCAAAGGACAGCAGCGCGACTATAGTTTTACGGTCACTAATCGCGGCAAAGGTCAGACGGGACGCATAACACTGTTGCTGCCCAACGTGTCTTGGATGGCTGCCGTCACCCCAACGGACATGGGGTCGCTGGACTATGGCGAGTCGGCCGAGGTTATCCTGAGGTTGACGCCCGCCAATGACATGCCGCTGAACGTACCACAGACCGGGCGCATTGCCCTGAACCAGGAAAATGGCAACGGCCTGCCCATAGACTATTCTATTGAGCCGGTGTCAGACAACAAAGGCACGCTCGTTGTCGACGTGGTGGACGAATACACCTACTACGCCGTGGTGCCCGATGCTGACGGTAGCCGCATGATGGCACGTGCAGCTGCCTCGCAACCGCACGTCAGTGGTGCAACGGTCGTCGTGAAACATCCTGTCACGGGGGCTGCCCTCGGCAGTGGCGTGACAGGCGCCGACGGGCGATTCACGGTGGAGCTGCCTGAGGGCTACTACACCATCAATGTAACGGAGCCCAACCACGACGCCTATTCAGGCACGGTGATGCTCGACCCTGGTACGACCAACTTGCAGGATGTCTTCATCAGCTTCAAGGCCATCACCTACTCATGGGAGGTCGTAGAGACAGAAGTGGAGGATGAATACCACGTAGAGACCACCGTGAAATATGAGACCAACGTGCCGAAACCGGTGGTGATAATGACGCTGCCAAAGGAAGCGCCGCAACCTAACAGCATCATTCCCATTGTCGTGACCAACAAGGGGCTTATCACGGCCAATAACCCTGTGTTCAGTCTCTCGGCTGACGGCGGATTTGAAGTGGAGGTACTCAATGGAGAAGAACTGAAATCGCTGGCACCACAGCAGTCGTTCGTGTTCTATGCCCTGTACAAGAAGTCGCAGACGGCAGGTAGCCGCCGACGGGCTGAAGAAAACGTTACGGATGAGCCTAATCCTTGCCGCGGGCTCTATGCGGCCATCTGGTTGCACTACCTTTGTGGAACAGAAGACCAGCTGTTAGAGCAGATTGCTGCTGGTCGATGGGGCGAATGTGGCGCAGTTGGCGGTGGCGGAGGTGGAAGCTTCGGAGGCGGTGCTGTCACGAGTGCACCTTGGGGCGGCCCTGGCAAGGGAGGTGGCCCCGCATCACCAGCCAGCGTTGCCAATAAAAGTACTGATTCACAGAATAACGAAAACAACTATGGTAATGGTGGCACGACTCCAGTCCGTAATTGTAATCCATACATAGTGGCTATAGCTAAAGCACTCGCTGACTGTGCCAACGGTTTAATAAAGAATTGCATGCCAGATGCCATTGGAGCTATATATGAGGCTTTATTAAAAGACAAGGAATCACTTATAGAGAGAATGGAAGAAGGTATCATCAAAGGAATTGATGAGAGTGATGAGTTTATTTCTTTTCTAAAAGATGTTATAGAAACAAAAGACAAAATCGACTGTTTGTATTCCATTGGAGAGTGTGTGGCAGCCTTCCAAATACTGATAACTGGCGGTGCGACAAGTCGTAAAGAGATGCCTGCCAATCGTCAAGCCACCTTATCTGTTTTAGAGGATTTCCTCGGAAAGTTCGAAAAGGCTCAACAAGAGCTGGAGGCAAAGGCGAATTACTATTTAGAGGTATTTGGCGGTGACTATTGGTTGGATAGTGACAGAGAGGAACTGTCCGCTTTTATCCAAGCAATTGGTGATTGCAAGTCAAACGGGACTATTGTCCTAACTAACGACGCGGCTAATAAACGGCCCAAGAACATCACTCTGGAACAGGCAACAGCATTTGTGAGAAGAGTGAATAACACATTAACTTCAAGTGAGAATCCTGACAAGATTGATTTAACCAAGTTGAGACACTATATTGAAGAGGCCCGGCTGATAGAAATTCAAGCTATCGACGCGGGTTTTGAAAACACGTGTGCCATGCTTGAGGATTCTTATAAAAAAACAGTCGAGTACGTAGACGAGCAAAATAATTCTGTTTGTGCTTCTATCTCTTTACAGTTCTCGCAGACGATGACGCTGACGCGACAGGCCTTCCGAGGCACGCTGACTGTATTTAATGGGCACGACACAGCGGCTATGAAAAATGTGAAGCTGAATCTGGAAGTGCGCGACGAGGACGGGCAACTTGCCACACAACATGAATTCCAAATCAGTGCTGAGTCGCTACAGCAGTTCAGCGGAGAGCTGAGCCTGACCAGTGGTTGGACGCTGGATGCCCAACGGACAGGCACGGCCACTATTCTGTTCATCCCCACGAAGTACGCTGCCCCTGACACGGAAAGAGTCTACTCTTTTGGTGGCACGCTGACCTACGAAGATCCTTTCACTGGATTGAATGTCTCACGCGAGCTCTATCCCGTCAGTCTCACGGTGAAGCCATCGCCCGACCTGGAGTTGACCTACTTCATGCAGCGTGACATTCTGGGTGACGATCCGCTGACGCTCGATGTCGTGGAGCCAAGCCATCCGGCAGAGTTTGCCCTGCTCATACAAAATCATGGCAATGGCGAGGCTACGAATGTGCGCATGGTGACCAACCAGCCCGAAATCATTGACAACGAGAAAGGACTGGCCATTGACTTCCAGCTGCTGAGTTCCATCCTTAATGGCAAGGAAACGTCGCTGGCGCTTGGACAGAGTGTGGCTACCGACTTTGGCTCAATCCCCGCTGATGGCACAGCATACGCGCAGTGGATGTTTGAGAGCACTCTGCTGGGGCACTTCACTGAATATGATGTGAAAGCTACCCACGTGACCAGCTACGGTAATCCTGACCTGTCACTGCTCGACACGGTGACGGTCCATGAGCTGATTCATGGCTTTGACCTCTCAACTCCTCAACTCCCCAACTCCTCAACTCCTGTTAGGGCTTTCCTTGTCAACGATGTGGCTGACGCAGCCGACCTGCCTGACGTGGTCTACTTTACCGATGGTCGACAGCTGCCGCTGAATATGGCCAGTGGCGTGGCGAGCGAGCAAAAGAGCATGTCTGAATTTGTGCTGACAGTCAATGGATCTGCTGGCAGTTGGAACTATGGTTCTATTGCCGATCCAACAGGTGGACAACTGAAACTGGCCAACGTTGTTCGCAAGAGCGATGGCAAGTCGCTGCCACCAGACTGTTTCTGGCAGACGGACCGTACACTGCTCGACGGTATGGAGTGGCTCTACGAACATCGTCTGCACTTTGCTGACAGCCTAGCTGCAAGTCAGGAACAGTATATAGTAACATTTGACTTTGTTATTGATGTTTCACTTGCCGTTGAGAGCCTCTCAGGTGCGCCCTCCATAGACCAAGTGGCTAAAGAGCCCGTAAAAACGATTACCGTAGTGTTCAACAAGGACATCCAACAGGAAACATTTACTACTGCCGACTTGCGACTCTGCTGCCAAGGTGAAGTGCTCAATGCCTCGGAAATAGGCATCCAGCCTATCAGTGGACGAGAGTTCCAGGTGGATTTATCGGCACTGACCCAGGCTGATGGCTACTACACGCTGACGGTTCAGACAGCCCATATTACTGGAATCGATGGAGCCCCAGGTAAGGATGGACGACAGACGGAATGGATACAGTACACCAGCCCCCTTAATTTTTCTGTCAACGTAATACCGGCTGAAGGTGGCATTGTGGCTCCTGGTGTGGTGAGTGTCCCATACGGCCAGGCGGTCAATTTCCAGGCTACGCCCAACGAGGGATACAATTTCGCTGCCTGGATGGTGGGTGACGAGGTGGTTGGCCGTGATGTAACCTATAGCATGGCAGTGATGCCCACCTCCACTCTGACGGCAATGTTTACGCCACGAAGCTTTCTGGTTACGATTACCGCAGACAGCAGTCTTGGCACCGTTGACGGCGGTGGAACCGGCTACTATACTTACGGTCAGGAACTCGCGTTGGTGGCTAAGCCGATTGCCGGACAACGGTTGGAAGGCTGGTATGTAGATGGTCAGCAGATAGCAACATCTGTATCCCTGACACTGACCGTTTCGCGTGAAATGACCGTCGAGGCACGCTTTGTTGAAGACTATAAACGGGGTGACGTGAATGCTGATGGCCAGGTAGGCATTGGCGACATCGTGGCCGTCACCAATGTCATGGCGGGCATCTCGAGGGATCCAGAGACTGTAGCCCGTGCCGACGTAAGTGGCGACGGTGAAGTCGGCATCGGCGACATTGTAGCTATTACCAACATCATGGCGGGTGTCTATTAAAATCCGTCACTGCTATTACTGAGGGCGTGCCTGATTCTGGCATGCCCTCTTTTTATCTCTATTTAACTCCTTTGGTCCCTCTATCTCCTCCAAAAACTATACCTTTGCGCTGTCATATGAAACTTGAATAAAATTAGAGAAAAAGTGAGGCTGCGATGTCACAAAATTGCGGTCTTTACGTATTATAAGTAAAGAGACAGTCTGAATGACACAAGAAGAGTACAAGGAAGAAGTGCGACGGCTGCGGCCACGACTGCTGCAGACGGCACGGCGATACCTGAGCGAGGACGATGCCGAAGACACGGTACAGGACGTGCTGCTACGCCTGTGGCAGATGGTTGGCACGCTCCGCATGCCTATCGACGCGCTGGCCATTGTGCTCGTCCGCAACTTCTGCGTCGACAAGCGGAGACGACAAAAGCCGCTGCAAGCTTTGAGTGTCAACTACGAACAGACCGAAGAAACTGAGACTGACGAGCGCATTGAGCGCGTACTGGCGATGATAGACACGCTGCCCACCCTCCAGCAGACCATACTACGGCTTCGGCATATCGAGGGAATGGAGATGAGAGAGATTGCCGAACTGACAGGCAGCAGCGAGGTGGCCATACGCAAGACGCTGAGCCGCGCACGACAAACATTGAAACAACAATACGAGAAACGATATGAATAACTTGCTGAGAATAAGAACGTTAACCGACAGGTTCTTCAACGGCGGCACCACGCTGGAGGAGGAACAGGAGCTGTGTGACTTCTATCGGCAGGACGACATACCCGAGGACCTGCGCCCCAACCGTGAGTTGTTCAGGGACTTGGCGGCACTCGCCACCCTCGGTACGCCCACAAGACAACCACACCGACGCTGGTGGTTGGCTGCTGCCGCCGTCATCCTCCTGCTGATAGTGGGCGGCACCACCCTTTACCACTACCAGGATGAGGACGAGTGCGTGGCCTATATCTACGGCGAGCGGGTGACCGACCGCGACGTGGTGCTCAGTGAGATGCAGAAGACAATGACCGCGATGACCGCCGATGGCAGCGACGTGGTGGAGGAACAACTGAAGGCAATGTTTGGGGAAAATTGAAGAATCAAAAGACGTGACAGATATGAAGCGAATACTATTATGCTTATTAGTTATCAGTTTTCAGTTGCCATTTAGCAGCATAGCTGCACAGACGGGACTGAAAATCAACGACCTGTTCGAGGGGCGCATCATTCCGCAGGAAAAGATGGTGGAAACCCGTGTGCGGGGAAAGACGCTGGCCAAGTATCAGCTGACGTACTACCGCAGTGTGCGCCTCACCGTCACAGAACAGGAGGCCGAACGGCTGCTGCAACTCGTGGAGGCCGACGGCAAGGGCCACTTTGCCAGCGGCAGCGACAGTTCGCAGAAGACAGTGTTCGGCAAGGAGCACAACGTCACCTTCAAGACCCAGGTACGGAAGCAGGCCGACAAGAACTGCTTTCTGTGCTATCAGGCACATTGGCGGGGCGACACGAAGGAGCGCGAGGTGACCGTCATCTACATGGAAGGCCCCGTCAGAAGCCTGGAGCAATTGGAGGAACTATTGAGAAATTAAAGATTTAGAAACATCAAAAGATTCAGAAGTCATGAAACGTATACTTTATTTGTCATTTATTCTTTTCCCGTTATCGTTCAGTGGCGTAGCCGCTCAAAACGACACCGTCATTATCAACAACCCCAAGAAGGTTACCATCGTCACGGGCGACTCGCTACAGAAAATCATCGTCACTGGCAAGGAGGGCGACGACAACTTCAGGTATCAGAACACCATCCAGCTCGTAGACTCCAACTACGTGAGCACCACTCGCATAGGCCGCGACCGCTGGGAGTTGATACCCAGCGTGGAGGTAGGCAAGAGAAAGGACGGCACGAATAGCCGCGGTTTCAGCAACTCACTGTCGGCCCACTTCGGCATCGGCTTCACCGCTCCTACCAAGGCCGACACACGTACGGACTTCTCGACCTTCAAGTCGTGGGAGATCTTTTTCACTCCAATACAGTGGGACCACCACTTCGACCGCCTGGAACGCAACACCGTGTCGTTGGGCTTCGGATTCGACTGGAAGAACTACCGCATGACCGGCGACACGCACTTCGTGAAAGCCCCCGACGGTCATGTCGCCATCGACAAGTACCCGTTGCAGGTGTCGCCCGGCTTCTCGCGCATCAAAGTGTTCTCGCTCACGGCCCACATAGGTTTCGAACATAGTTTCGACAAAAACTTCTGGGTGGGTTTCAGTCCTGTGGTGAACTTTAACGTCTTTGGGAGCATGTTGACTGAGTACTCCATGTATGGCGACGACATCAAGCGGTTGGACAAGAGCATCCACCAGCGCCCCATCACCATCGACTGGATGCTACGTCTCGGCCTCTTTGGCGTTCCTCTTTACGTGAAGTACTCCAACGACAACGTGCTGAAGGATGGAGGCGTAAAGTTCCGCTCACTCTCGTTCGGACTCTACCTATAGGTAAAGGCGACTTAGTGGCAATAAAAAACTACTTGGTACAGTTTATGGAAAGACCGAAAGTGGATAAGTGCCCTGAATCATAACGCATTAAACATGAACAAGCAGACCGTTATCACCATCTTGCTCGCCTTTGTGTCGATGAGCATGTTTGCTCAACAGAGAATAATCGTGAGGGATAGTCTCACACAAGAGCCTATAGCATATACGAGTGTGTGGTTTGGAAATGAAGCGGGAGGATATACAGATGAATCAGGAATGATAGAGATCCCTGAAGGAACGAAACGGATGCGGTTATCGCATATCTGCTATGAGACAAAGAGCATCGCTAAAGTGACAGTCGACTTGTGTACAATCTTTCTTGTTCCGAAGAGCATCGCTCTTGGTGAAGTTGCAATCAGCGCAAAGGTCCCCAAACGAATGAAGACCACAGAAGTGGGGCTCATGAAAGCAAAGACGCAGACCAAACACAAGGGAGCCAATGGATTTGAAATGGGCTTGTTCATTCCCTACGACAGCATCTGGACAGAAACACCATATATCCATTCTATAATGGCAAGCCTCGATTACTCCACCCGTTATCTGGTTTTCACAGAAATCAAGAAGCCCATTTATGCCACGCTCCGCTTTGACCTCCGTCTGCCAGATAGCAAGACTGGCACTCCAAAAGACGAGTCCCTCATTGACGGCGGTGTCCTACTCCCTGCCGGCCAGAAACTCGGCAAGGACGGCATCAGCCTTTCCCATCCTATCCCATTCCCCCATACCGGCGTATTTGTTGTAGTGGAATGGATAACCACAGCTCAGGTTTCGGAATCGTGCAATCTTGTGCCCTCACTCAACATGACATTGAATGTAGGGGACTGCAAGACATGGAATAAAAAGACATTTCGAGGCCAGGACTGGATGCAGGAACAAGACGAGCCGGCATATCAGAACGAAGAGGCACAGGTCTTTTATAAAGGCAGAACACCAACTGCCAAACTCGGTTTGAAAATATCTACTGCACTTCCTGCACCCAACTTTACAGGACAGACGCCACCATCTCCCCGGTTTAAGGACATTTAACACCCAGCGGTGCAAGATTTCCGACGATCGTCGTTTCTTCAGATAGAATAATAACATCAAAAATAGATCCAAAATGGAAACGATGAAGATCTGGAGAAAAAACCGATTAACTGAGAGCCATGCAAACTCGTATGCCAATGGCCGAACGAGAGTGATTTATGCTATTGCTTTAATGATGCTTGCTGCCTTCTCCCTCGCCGCTTGCAGTAGCGACGCCCCAGAAGGGAAGTGGGATCCGATGGTCTGGAAAACAGATATGCCGGTACAGACAACCGATGGCGTTTACAATGTATCTAAAACAGGCGGCGAGCTCACCTTCTCTTGCCGGAACTATTCATATCCGTGGATTGAGTATGCCACGTCGAATGAAGAGTACTATTATCCTCCCCGCGAAGCGAATGACTATCATACGATAATGACTGATTGGTTCAAGGCAGAGATAAGCGGGAACAAACTAAAAGTCGTTTTCGAGGATAATGATACAGACGAAGAGCGTCTACTTCAATTGACCGTCACGGCAGGCGACATCTTCTACACGTTCAGGTTCAAACAGTTTGCAAATACTCACGTATAGCATCGGTATGAAACAATGATAATTCGCCCAAATCGGGTGTCCCCACAGCGTAGGTGAACTATACAGACAGAGGGCGCGGAGTTTTCTATTCTCCGCGCCCTCTTGAATGGTCGTCTTTGCTATGTTATTTGCCTTCTGTGAACTATGCCTCGGCCTGTGGCTCAGCAGCACGGAAACTGACGAGATCGTCGGGACGGAAGGCACGGATGTAGGCCGTCTTGCCAATGATGTCCTCTTCAGCCATGCGGACATAGACTTGGGCACTCTTAGCGAAAAGTTCGGGCGCCTTAGCAGCATCACGGACAATGAGCAGTGACATCACGAGCTCGCAGGTCATGTCGTAGAGACGGCGAGCCACGAAGTCGAAGGCCTCCTGGTTGTCAAGAGCCTTGGCGGCGGCGAGCGCCTCCTCGTAGAGAGGTATGAGCTGCTTAATGCGCTCTAAGAGTGCGGCAGCAAAGCCTTGGCTGCTGGCTGCAGGGGCAATGTCGTCCACCATGTCCTTGATGTTCTGCAACATGGTGCCGTTGCCGATGTAGCGGATGGCGGCGACGACCTGCAGCTGCGTCGTTCCCTCGTAGATGGAGAAGATGCGGGCGTCGCGATAGAGGCGCTGACTCTTGTACTCCATGATGAAGCCCGAGCCGCCATGAATCGAGATGGCGTCGTAGGCGTTCTGGTTGGCGTACTCCGAGTTCATGCCCTTGGCCAGCGGCGTGAAGGCATCGGCCAGGCGCTGATACTTCTTCATCTCCTGCTTCTCCTCGGGGGTAAGGGCGCGGTCACGGCTGATGTCCTCGAGGCATTTGTAGATGTCGACGTAGCAGGCCGTCTGGTAGAGCAGCGAGCGACCTGCGTCGAGCTTGGCCTTCATGCGCGAGAGCATATCGTAGACAGCGGGGAAGTTGATAATCTTGTCGCCGAACTGCTGACGCTCCTTGGCGTAGGCCAGTCCCTCGTTGTAAGCCTCCTGTGAGAGGCCCACCGACTGGGCAGCGATGCCGAGACGGGCACCGTTCATCAGCGCCATGACGTACTTGATGAGGCCGAGGCGGGTCGAGCCGCAGAGCTCAGCCTTGGCGTTCTTGTAGGTCAGCTCACAGGTGGGGCTGCCGTGGATGCCGAGCTTATGCTCGATGTGGCGCACGTTGACGCCACCATTGCGCTTGTCGTAGATGAACATCGAGAGGCCGCGGCCGTCCTTCGTGCCCTCTTCAGAGCGGGCCAGCACAAGGTGAATATCCGAGTCGCCGTTGGTGATGAAGCGCTTCACACCGTTCAGGCGCCAGCAGTTCTCCTTTTCGTCGAACGTGGCCTTCAGCATCACGCGCTGCAGGTCGGAGCCGGCATCGGGCTCGGTGAGGTCCATTGACATGCCTTCGCCAGCACAAACACGGGGGATGTACTTCTGGCGCTGCTCCTCGGAGCCAAACTCGTAGAGCGTGTCGATGCAGCTCTGCAGGCTCCAGATGTTCTGGAAACCAGCATCAGCAGCAGCCACCAACTCGCTCAGCATGGAGAACACAGCGTTGGGCAGGTTCAGACCGCCGTAGCGGCGGGGCATGGAGACGCCCCAGAGGCCAGCCTTGCGGGTGGCGTCGAGGTTCTCGAAGGTTTTGCTGGCGTAGATCATGCGTCCGTTCTCGAGGTGCGGCCCTTCCAGGTCGACACTCTCAGAGTTCGGGGCGATGATGTTGGCAGCCACGTCTCCGGTGATGTCGAGAATCTGCTTGTAGTTCTCGATGGCATCGCCCAGGTCAACGGGGGCGTAGTCATATTCTTTCGCATCAGCGAAACCCTTTTCTTTCAGCTCAACGATACGAGCCATCAGGGGGTGGTTCAAGTAGAACCCTATCTCAGGATGATCGCTATAATAGTTCATAATCAGCCTCACCCCCGACCCCTCTCCCAAGGAGAGGGGAGTATATAGTTCTTCCGACGGAGGAGGGTCGGGGGCTTCATTTTTTATTCGTTAAACAATACTTCTTTTATTCTCATTATAACCTCATGGAGGTTGTTGCTTATCTCTTCGTTCTTAAAGCGAATAACTGTGTAGCCTTTACTCTCTAAATAATCTGTGCGCCATTGGTCGTTTTGCTGCTGTATGGGTTCTGCATGATAACCACCATCAACCTCAATGACCAGATTCTTCTTTAGGCAAATGAAATCTGCAATATAGTCTCCTATCGAATGTTGCCTTCTGAAATGGTATCCACATTTTAGCTTCCTCAAGGCTTCCCAAAGCACTCTCTCGCTTTCAGTCATCTCCCTGCGATTGTTTTTCGCAAATTCCTTCAGCAGTTCATACCTGTCGGGAGCAGCAGTCTCATAGTGGAATCCCATGCGCTCAAAAACTATATACTCCCCTCTCCTTGGGAGAGGGGCTGGGGGTGAGGCTTTTTTTTATTTGCTATTCTGCTTATAATACTTAATCAGCTTGGGTACGACTTCTTCCACAGTACCAACGATGACGTAGTCAGCAATCTTGTTGATAGGCGCATCGGGGTCGCTGTTGACGCTGATGATGATACCAGAGTCCTGCATACCGGCGATGTGCTGAATCTGTCCGGAGATACCACAGGCGATGTATACCTTCGGATGAACGGTAACACCCGTCTGACCAATCTGACGGTCGTGGTCGAGCCAGCCTGCATCTACAGCAGCACGAGAACCACCAACCTCACCATGGAGAACCTTAGCCAACTGGAACAGCATGTCGAAGTTCTCTTTCGACCCCATACCGTAACCACCGGCAACAACGATGGGCGCACCCTTCAGGTTGTGCTTGGCTGCCTCTACGTGGTGGTCGAGTACCTTCACGACGAAAGCCTCGGCGCTTACATACTTGCTGACCTCAGGATAAACAACCTCCTTTTTGCACTCACCCTCGTAGATAGCCTTTTGCATCACGCCAGAGCGGACCGTAGCCATCTGGGGACGGTGGTCGGGATTGACAATCGTAGCCACGATGTTTCCACCGAAGGCGGGACGAATCTGATAGAGCAGCTGTTCGTAGTGCTTACCGCTCTTCGCATCGTCATACGGGCCGATCTCCAGTTCGGTGCAGTCGGCAGTGAGACCACTGGTGAGCGATGACGACACGCGGGGGCCGAGGTCACGGCCAATCACCGTTGCGCCCATCAGGCAGATCTGCGGCTGTTCCTCCTTGAAGAGGTTCACGAGGATATCGGTATGGGGAGCCGAGGTGTAGGGGAACAGCTCAGGAGCATCGAACACGAAGAGCTTGTCCACACCGTAAGGCAGGATCTGCTCCTCTACAGCTCCTTTGATGCCTGTGCCTATAACAACAGCATGCAATTCAACACCAAGTTCATTGGCCAGCTTGCGTCCTTTCGTAAGAAGCTCTTGAGAGACCTCTCTCACTTCCTTATTTTCTATCTCAATATAAACAAAAACGTTCTGCATAGCTTAACCAATTATCTTTTCGTTTAACAATTCCTGTATCAGTGAGTTGATGTCGGCGTCACTGCCCGTCAAAGTCTTCGATTCCTTAGCCTGGAACACGATGTTCTTGATGGCCTTCACCTTCGTGGGCGAACCGGCGAGACCGCACTGGTTCACGTCGCCGTCCACATCGGCCACGCTCCACTGGTTCAGCGTCAGATACGGACGCTCTTCGTAGAGGTAAGAGTAATCACTCCCCTCGCCCTTTGGAGAGGGGTCGGGGGTGAGGCTTCGTTCCATGGGACAAGTAGCCCTCTTGTACTTCATCACCAGCTTAGCGTTCTGCGGACGGCAGGGGGCGGCACTTCCGTTGACGGTGATCACCACGGGCAGCGGAGCCTCTACAGTCTCCACACCGCCGTCGATGACGCGCTTGATGGTGGCTTTTCCGTCGTTCACGCTCAGCACTTCCTCAGCGTAGGTCACCTGGTTAAGGCCCAGCTTCTGTGCCACCTGCGGACCCACCTGAGCGGTGTCGCCGTCGATAGCCTGACGACCGCCGATGACGATGTCCACATCGCCAATCTTCTTGATGGCCGTGGCGAGGGCGTAACTGGTAGCGAGGGTATCGGCGCCGGCAAACAGGCGGTCGGTCAGGAGCCAGCCGGTATCGGCGCCACGATAAAGTCCTTGACGGATGATTTCACCTGCACGTGGAGGACCCATCGTGAGGATTCCTACTGTAGAGCCCGGATGCTGCTCCTTCAAGCGAAGGGCCTGTTCCAAGGCGTTCAAATCTTCGGGGTTGAAGATGGCGGGCAGGGCGGCGCGATTCACTGTTCCTTCTGCAGTCATGGCATCCTTGCCCACGTTTCGGGTGTCTGGCACTTGCTTGGCCAGCACTACAATCTTTAGAGCCATAATTAAATAATGTGTAAAATCTTCGATTTGCGGCTGCAAAGTTACGCTTTTTCTGCCACTTAGCAAAAGAAAAGGGCGAAAATCTGCTGTTTTTAGGAAAAAATGACGTAACTTTGCAGCCTAAAACGAATCAACAAGCACTAACCATGAGACGACTGATGACAACGATAGCAGCGGCTCTGCTGATGACGACTGCTACCTTGGCACAGGGTTTCGACAACCTGCCAGACCCGATTGCCGACGACAACAAAGTGATTGACAACACGCCGGACTCCATTGCCAAGGCACTTATGTCGCGCCCCGCGCCGGGCTCCACCCGCAAGGGCAGTAACCCCGTGCTGTTCCTCATAGGCAACTCCACGATGCGCAACGGCACGTTGGGCAATGGCAACAACGGCCAGTGGGGCTGGGGCTACTTCTTCCCAAAATACTTCGATGCCGAGAAGATCACCGTCGAGAACCAGGCGCTGGGTGGCATGTCCACCCGCACGTTCTATACCGACCTCTGGCCCGCCATTCGCCAAGAGCTGAAGCCAGGCGACTGGGTCATCGTCAGCATTGGCCATAACGACAATGGCGAGTTCTTCGACCAGAAACGTGCCCGTGCCGTCATCCCTGGCGTGGACATGGACACCTGTTACATCGGCTTCAACCAGCGTACGCAGCGCCAAGACACTGCTTACAGTTACGGTCGCTACCTGCACCAATATATCAGCGAGATTCGTCAGAAGGGCGCCCACCCAATCCTGATGTCGCTGACGCCGCGCAATGCCTACGACGAGAAGGGCAGGATCGTGCGCAAGCCTCAGACGGAGTGGGCGGCCTACATCGCCGCTACCGAGGGTGTGCCCTTCGTTGACCTGAACGACATCAGCGGCAAAGAGCTCGACTCGTTCAGCCGCTGGAAGGTGGACTACCACTTCTTAGGCGATAAGATACACACCTCGAAGTTCGGCGCCGAGATGAATGCCCATAGTGCCTATCTGGGTATTGTGCAGAGTAACAACCCACAGCTGAAGGCACTCATGAAATTCATGCCCATACCCAACAAGACCATTTGGAACGTGGACCGCCTCAGCGGCAAGCCCGTGGTCTGGTTCACAGGCGACTCGACGGTGAAGAACGCCGACAACGACGAGGACGGCATGTGGGGCTGGGCATCGCAGGCCAGCACCGTGTTCGATGAGAGCAAGATACAGCTGGTCAACGCTGCCCGTGCCGGACGCTCGACACGCTCTTTCATCCGCGAGGGACTGTGGGATGCCGTCTATCAGGCACTTAAGCCTGGCGACTTCGTCACCATCCAGTTCGGCCATAACGACATCTGTCCCATAACCGACCAGAAGGCACGGGGCGTGATTCCCGGTACAAAGGACACGCTGCATGTCTTTAAAATGGACAACGGTACTTACGAGGTGGTCTATTCGTTCGGCTGGTACCTGAAGAAGATGATTGACGACTGCCGCGAAAAGGGTGCCACGCCCATCCTCGTCTCGCTGACGCCACGCAACGAGTGGCCCGGAGGCAAGGTGGAGCGCCGCGATGACACCTATGGTCGCTGGTATCGCGAGGTTGTGGAACAGACGGGCGTTGCCTTCATCGACATGCACAACATCAGTGCCGACTTCCTCGACAAGAAGTTCGCCGTGAAATCGCTGCCCGCCGATAAGGAGAAAGCCCGTGAGAAGGTGGCCGCCATCAAGGAAAAAGCCGGCAACAAGTATTTCAAGAAAGACCACACCCACACCTCCAAACTCGGTGCGCAGATGAACGCCCAGTCGTTTGCCAAAGGCCTGCGACAGATTGGCAGCCCGCTGGCAAACTACCTGAAGTAGACATACAGGTTAAGAACTCCTAACTCCTAACTCCTCCCTCCTAACTTCTCCCTCCTAACTCATTTCAGCACCGTGGCGCGCAGGATGCGCACGTCGTCCACGGGCCGGTCGTAGTCATCGGTGAAGACGTGCTGTATACGGTCGACGACGTCAAGGCCACCGATGACCTCGCCAAAGACCGTGTACTGGCCGTCTAAATGCGGTGTGCCTCCCACGTGCCGGTAAGTGTCGATCTGTTCGGCTGTAAGCACCACTTCGCCATTAGTCATCTTGTCAAGGCGCTGCTGCATCTTTGCCAAGTCCTGCGATGAGAACGTCTTTCCCCAGACAATGTAGAACTGGCAGCCACTGCTGCGCCGTTCGGGGTTCACGTCGTCGCCCTCGCGGGCCATGGCGATGACGCCACGCCGGTGGTAGTGGCGCAGGGTGCGGGTGGTGTTGCTGGAATTTCCAGGTTTTCCAGGTTCTCCGGAACTTCCGGGCTTTCCTGTTTCATCAGCGAAGAACTCCGGCGCTATTGTGTAGCCAATATCACCCTCGCCCAACTCGATGCCAGGCGCAGCGTGGCGACTGTCGGGGTCGCCGCCCTGAATCATGAAATTAGGAATGACGCGGTGGAAGAGCAGCGAGTCGTAGAAGTGCTCGCCTACCAACCGTAAGAAGTTGTCAGTATGCAGCGGCGTGTCGTCGTAGAGCAGCAGCGTGATATTACCCTCAGTGGTTTCAAGCAGTACGCAGTGGCTCTGTGCATGGGTGAGCGAGAGGGGCCACATGAGCATGGTTGTCAACAACACCCATACCATTCTTACATGCCTAACCATCAGCACATTCATCATTTGTTTCATCGTCAATTTCTCCATTTATCATTCCCTCCTAACTCCTCACTCCTAATTCCTAACTCCTAACTCCTCCCTCCTAACTCCTCCTAACTCCTCCTAACTCCTAATTCCTCACTCCTAACTCCTAACTCCTCACTCCTCACTCCTAACTCCTCTCCAGTTTTTTATTCCAGTTGCCCATGAAGAGACGGACGAGGAAGATGATGCCGCGGAAGGTCAGCTCCGTAGCCATGGCAATCCATACGCCTTGCAGACCGTAGCGGGTGGCGAGCCAGGCAGCCAGCGTCAGACGCACGCCCCACATCGAGGCGAGGCTCATGGCAGCCGGCTTCAGCGTGTCGCCGGCACCGATGAATACGCCGTTGGCCACGATGGAGGCAGCGAACATCGGCTCGGCCCATGCCTCAATGCGCAGCACGGCAGAGCCTTCGGCAACGACCTCTTCGACAGGCGACATCATCATCATCAGTTCTGGGGCAAACACCCACATCAGCACACCCATCACCGTCATACAGGCGATGCCCAAGGCCACCGACATGTGGGCCAGCGAGCGTGTAAGCAGCCGCTGTCCGGCGCCAATGCCCTGTCCGACGAGCGTTGTGGCTGCCTCGGCAATGCCATAGCCCGGCATGTAGCAGAGGCTCTCGACGGTAATCGCCAGCGAGTTGGCAGCGATGGCCACCGTTCCCAACGGTGCCACGATGATGGTTCCCACGACGTAGGCGCCACCTGTCAACAGGTGTTGCAGTCCCATGGGTGCTCCAATCTTGAAGGCCGTGTGCACCACGTCGGCGGTGGGACGGAACCTTTTTAGTGAATAGTTTTTAGTGAATAGTGAATAGTTATGGAGACGGACAGAGTCTTGGCGCACTTTATTGTAACCATAACTATTCACTTTAAACTTTTCACTATTCACTTTGTTAAACAGTCTCAGCATATCACTCCGGCAGAGCAGGAAGTAGAGCATCAGCCCAGCAGTGACGAACTCAGCGAGGCCAGTGCCAATGGCGGCACCCATGACGCCCATGCCCAGCCGATAGATAAACACATAGTTGAACGCCACGTCGAGACAGCACATCAGGATGTTCAGTGCCGACGGCACCTTCATGTTACCCGAGCACTTCAGCATGGAGCCTGCCAGACCTTCCATCTGGAAGAAGATGCCGAAGACGCCAATGAGCATGAAGTAGATCGACGCATCGCGGGCAATCTCCTCACTACCGCCGAGCCAGTAAGGCAGCTGCTGGTGAATAGCAATGCACCCCACCATGAGCATCACGCTCCACAGCAGGGCACACACCAGCGACTGCCGCAGCACGCGGCGCGCTCCCTCAAAGTCTTTAGCACCGATGAAGTGGGCTACCTGGACAGAGAAGCCCATGTTGCAGGCCGATGCCAGTCCGCCCAACAGCCATGTCGACGACTCCACCAGTCCGATGGCGGCGGTGGCGCGTGCGCCAAGGTGTCCCACCATCGATGCATCGATGAAGAACATCACCGTGGCCGATATCTGCGCCAGAATGCTGGGCACCGAAAGCTGCACGATGAGGTGCATCTTCTCCTGGCGGGTCATCGGCCGGCCGTCGCGAATGTACGAGAGGAGGTCTTTTGCCATGGGCGTTTCAGGGCCTCACGCGTTACTTGTCTTTCTTGCCAAGGAGGTTGTCGGCGGCATCGCGGGCCTCGTCGTTGAGGTTGACGTTACGGGTCGTCTTGGCCTCGATGGTGCCAGCACGCATGATGTCGGCCATGTCGACGCCCGTGGCACTCTTCAGCACGTCGAACGCCTGCTTGATGGCGATAGGTACGTTGCCCGAGACGGCGGCGATGCCCTGTCCGTCACCGCTGCTGTAGATGTTCACATCCTTGATGGCAGCAATGGGCTTGGCCACGTTCTCTACTACCTGCGGCAGCACCTCGATCATCATCTGCATGACGGCGGCATTGTTATACTTCTTGTAAGCCTCGGCCTTGCGGTCCATGGCCAGGGCCTCGGCCTCACCCTTCTTCTGGATGGCGTAGGCCTCGGCCTCACCCTTGGCCTTGATACCGATGGCCTCCTGTTCCAGGCGGTAGCGGGCGGCGTCCGACTCGGCGTTCTGGGCCAGTGCGCGCTGCTCGGCCTCGTACTTCTGTGCCTCGGCAATGCGCTTGCGCTGTTCCAGGTCGGCGGCGGCGTTCTTCTCAATCTTGTACTTGTCGGCATCAGCCTGCTTCTCAATCTCGGCGGCCAGCTGGTTCTGCTTAATCTCAATCTGTTCGCGCGAGAGGATCTGCTGGCGCTTGGTCTTCTCAATCTCGGCCTCGACGGTCTTGATGTTGATGGTCTTCTGCTGCTCCTGCTGCTGAATGGCGTAGGCAGCGTCGGCGTCGGCCTGTGCCGTGTCGGCCTGCAGTTTCAGGGCGGCGCGCTTCAGTGCCAGGTCGTTGTTCTTCACGGCGATGGCCGTGTCGGCATCCACGCGGGCGTCGTTGGCGTCCTTGTCGGCCTTCGATACCTCAATCTTCACGTCGCGTTCGGCAACGGCGCGGTTGATGGCGGCGTCCTTCTTAATCTTTGCCGTGTTGTCAGCACCGAGGTCACGGATCAGACCTTCGCGGTCGGTGACGTTCTGGATGTTGCACGAGATAATCTCGATACCGAGCTTGGCCATGTCGGGCTGTGCCTTCGTCATCACCTGGTCCGAGAAACCGTCACGGTCGGTGTTCAGCGAGCGCAGGTCCAGCGTACCGATGATTTCACGCATGTTACCCTGCAGCGAGTCCTGCAGCTGCTCGGCAATCTCCTCCGGCCGCATGTTCAGGAAGTTCTTAGCGGCCAGACGAGTGCCCTCGTTGGTAGGCGTCACGCGGATCTTTGCCACGGCGTCAACATCGACGTTGATGAAGTCGTTCGTCGGCACGCTCTCCTCAGTCTTGATGTCAACGGTGATCTGACCGAGGTACACCTTGTCGAGGCGCTCAAGGAAAGGCACGCGGAAGCCACCCTTACCGATGAGCACGCGCGGCTGACGCGACAAGCCAGAGATGATAAAGGCCGACGAGGGCGGGGCCTTGACATAAGAGATGAACAACACGAATACGAGCAGCAGAATGGCTACTGCAATGATGGCGTAAAGGGTGAATGGTTCCATACTTTTCGGGATTTAGTTAAGATTTGAATCGCAAAGATAGCCAAAAACCCTGAGACGGCCAAAACTTTTGCAGGAAAAGTGCGGAAAATAACGTTTTTTTTCGTACCTTTGCGCCCGTTATGAATCAGAACCAGTGGAAAGAGAACCTCATCATTGCCGATGCTGACTACATCGACCGCACCGCCTTCGACCTCATTGTCAACTTCGAGCGCATGCTCGGACGCCGCGTACAGCAAGCCGACCTGCCACGGTGGTTAGAGTGCCTCGCCCTCGACGGCGGGCTACGCCCATCGTCCGAGGAGCACGCCACCACCGCCGATGATCAGCAGACACAGGTGGTGCTCATCTACCCCCAAGGCCGTCAGCGCCTGGCAAACTTCCTCCCCGCCGACCTTTGCGCCCTGAACGGTCAGGCGTTCGCGGGTCCCCTCGGCGAGTTCCTCATCTCGGCCGTCGAGAATCCCTCCCACGCCCTCACTGGCGGTAGCGACTATCTCACCGACGCCGTGCTCATGGCCTGCCGCCAGTCCGAGGTACGCCGCATCATGGTCGTACCCGGAGAGCAACAATATAATAATGTTCGCGCGAAGCTCCTCGCCCTCGACAGTGAGCTGACTGCCCACGGCGGCACCTCGCTCGCCACGCAGAAAAGCCTGACGCTCTTCGCCATGCAGCCACTACCAGGCGGTCCCTTCCGTCAGGAGCTGCTCGGCTACTCGCTGATGGCCGCCCTCAACATTCGCGGCGACGAAGTCACCGCCAAACTCCCCAATTCCTAACTCCTCACTCCTAACTCCTAACTTCCAACTCCTCCCTCCTAACTCCCAACTCCTCCCTCCTCACTCCTAACTCCTAACTCCTAACACCTAACTCCTAACTCCTCCTAACTCCATGTCTCCCTTCACTCCCGAAACCCTATCCATGCTGGCCCAGTGGGCCCTCAGTTTCTGCAAGAACGCCCTTGTTGCACTTGTCGTCTATTTCATTGGTCGTTGGCTCATTAAGTGGCTCACGCGCCTCGTCACCAAGCTGCTGCAGCGCAGCAATGTCGAACCCTCGCTTTACACGTTCCTCACGAGCATTGTCAGCGTCGTGCTGTGGCTGACGCTTATCATCATCATCGTTTCCATCCTCGGCATCGAGACCTCCTCGTTCATCGCCCTCTTCGCCTCGGCAGGCATGGCCATCGGCATGGCCCTCAGCGGCACGCTGCAGAACTTTGCCGGCGGCGTGATGATACTACTCTTCAAGCCCTTCCGTGTGGGCGACTACATCGAGGCCCAGGGGTATGCCGGCACAGTGAAAGAGATACAGATTTTCAACACCATCATCCGCACCCCCGATGCCCAGACGGTCATCATCCCCAACGGCGGACTCTCCACAGGCTCCATGAAGAACTACTCCTCCGAGCCTTACCGCCGTGTCGACCTCGAATTTCAGTTTGCCTACGGTGCCGACTACGAGGAGGTGCGCCAGGCCATCCTCGACATTCAGCGCCAGCAGCCACTCATCCTTCAGGAGCCCGTCGCTGACTCACCCGTCGTGGCTGCTCCCTGGACAGGCCTGAAGCAGCTGGGCGACAGCGGCGTCGTCATAGCCACCCGCTCGTGGTGCCGCAGTGCCGACTACTGGACGGTCTTCTACTATCTCAACGAGACCGTCTACCAACAGCTGCGCTCACGCGGTTTCATGTTCCCATTCAACCGCATGGACGTCACCATCTTGAATAAGCATGAGTGAGGAGGGAAGGAGTGAGGAGTAAAGGAGTAAAGGAGGTAAAGTAGAATACTCTACCGCACTGAGTTCCAGCAAAAGGAGCAGTGGTGATGTTACTCTTTATACACATTTCTGGGGCACCCGATGCCTACGGCATCCATTTCATTTACACAGATGTGTAGAAGACCATCTCATATAGGAGGACGGAGTGATAAGTCCAGGTCAACTTGTATATCATTCCTTAAAGTTTTTGGGCAAAAACGATTCAACCCTTCACTTCAACATATACTGCTGTATTTCAGGTAGTTACGGTGAAGGGTTTTAGATAGCTCTTTCTTTGGGTAAGAAAGTGCCTTTTGGGTGTCTGACTCTCGGGGTTTACAACCTAATTCTCGGGTTTTACGATCTGATTCTCGGGTTTTACGATTTAATTCTCGGGTTTTACGATCTGATTCTCGGGTTTTACGATTTAATTCTCGGGTTTTAGAAAAGAAAACGCCTGCTTTTTGGCACGTAAGTCATAAGGTTTACGACATGAAAACACCATACTTACGACATGAAAACACCATACTTACGAGAAGACAACAAGACAACTTCTATGATAGAGACAACAAGACATCAAGACAACATCAATGATAGGGGAATACGTTCTCTGCGTGGCGCTGCGTCTTCAAAGCTAGGGGAAAATGTGATGCTGAGTCTCAGCTAAAAGAACCCTTCACCAGAACAGGCTTGCAATGAGGCGGTTACAGAGGAATGTGAAGGGTTGCAAGATTACTGCTTACAGAAAAGTAAAGGAGGAAAGGAGTTGAGGAGTTGGGGAGGTAAAGTAGAATACCTCTACTACTCTGAGAACCAGCAAAAGTAGCGCAGGCGATGTGTATAAAGAGCACTGGTAATGTGGGATATATCTATCCTACTTTACCTCCACATCTCCTCAACTCCCTCCCTCCTTTACTCCTTCCCTCCTCAACTCCTCTACTCCTATGGGTAGTATGGCGAGCGTGCGTCCGCCCCTCATCTCAACCCGGAATTTGCGGAAACCGTTCAGTATTGACACCACACGCCGCAGGCTGTCACCGCGCTTGTAGAGGAAGTGCATGTGAATGTTGCCAAGCTGCTCGTTCGACATCGACACGTCGACATTGAACCATCGCCCGAGCGAGTGGGCAATCTCCGTCAGTGTCGCATCGTCGAAATAGACATAGCCTTTACGCCAATAGACGTAGGGCTCCATATCCTCGAAGGCCACCACCAAGTCCTGACCGACCAGTGAAGCGCCCAGCCCCGGCCTTAGCAGGGCATGCTGTTTGCCCTTTGTATTCACCTCCACCGAGCCAGTGACAAGCGCCACGTGCGGGGTGCTGCCATCATCGCGGCAGCTCACGTTCAGCTCTGTACCCAACACACGGGCCTCCATCTGGTCAGTAGCTATCACGAAGGGATGTTCGCTGTCTTTTGCTACACGGAAATAGGCCTCACCCTCCAAGTACACGCGTCTCTCAGCTTCCACGAAGTGCGACGGATAGATCAGTCTGGAGTCAGCGTTGAGCCACACTTCGGTACCGTCGGCAAGCACCAGCTTGAAGTCCTTGCCACAGGGAACCTCCACCGTGTTCGTCTCCACCTCCGTGCTCACGGCATAGCCCTGCTGCTGCAGTGTCTGATAGTCGAGCACCAGCTGCCCCTGGTTACTTGTCAGCCGCGCCTTTGGCGCTCTAGCGACCTTTTTCGCCCCATCGATAGCGACAGCCCCGCCCTTGTCGGTTTTAAGAATGATGTCATCGGGCCTCTCGATATGTTCGTAGACCATCATCAGCCCGTCGGCCGTGTCGTTCCTGCGGAGGAGTTTTGGGTATGAGATGATGAGCGCCAGCAGAATGGCGGCGGCAGCAAGGAGCCAGATCCCACTCCCGATATTTCCGAAACGGGAGGCGTTTGGCTCGGCATCCTCTTCGTCGCTGAGAGGTGAAAGGTGAGGAGCGAGGGCCACTTCCTCCATCCCTTCGGAAAGGCGGGTAGGCGTGGCAGCAGAAATAGGGTTGGGCGAGGCCACCACATCGCGCAGGGTCGTAAGCTGGCGATAGACTTCGGCAGCCTCCTTGTCGCCAGTGAGCAGTGCCATCTCGTCGTCGGTGAGTTGGTGGCCCTCCTCAATCATCTCCACGGCCCGTTCTAAAAGTTCCTCGTGGTTATCAATAATATTATTTAGGTTTTCAGGTTTCATCTTACTATTATGTCGGTTTGAAATCTGTTTCGTATACTTATGGCACGCCGCATTTATGATTTTTTAGCCATTTCTGTCCGCAACACTTTGAGGGCCGTCACGATATGCTTCTTAACGCCACTCACGCTGATGCCCAGCTCTTCGGCCACCTCGGCGTAACGCTTACGGTGGAAGAAGCACTGTTGCAGCACGTAGCGGGTACGCTCAGACAGCTTGTCGAGCAGTTCCATCACCGTGGTGATGAGCCGCTCGTGCTCCTCCCACTCGTCGTCCTCCATCTGACGGCCGTAGAGTTGCAGGTAGAACGTGACATAGCGGTTGGCGGCCATCTGGCGGCGCACATGGTCGACGCACTTGTGGTGAATCAGAGTATAAACATAGTTTTTAAGTCGTCCAGCATCTATTGCCTCTATCTTGCTCCAAGTCTGCTCCAGCGCATCACCGACAATGTCACGGCACGCCTCCTCATCTTCCACCAAGCGCAGGGCATAGTAGAAGAGGGCATCGTAGTGCTCGCGATAGAATCGTTCAAAGTCGGATTGTTTGCTCATTCCTTATGGATTGGCTCTACCTGCCAGCTGTTGATGGTTCGCAGCTCGCTATCAATGTTGAGTCCTACGGCAAACACAGGACGGCAATCATTGGCAAACAGGGAGGCATAGTTCTTTTCTATGATTTGGTCGACAGCCTGTTTGGCAGTCTTGTCATACTTTAGTTCAATAATATAGATAGCGTCACTCATCTTCAGCACCATATCCATGCGTCCGGAGGCTGTTTGCGTCTCAGCTGTCACATCAGCTCCAATAGCCACAAACACGGCATAGAGCAATGACTGGTAGTGACGTTCGTTCTTATTGCTAATGCTGTAGGGTATCATGGTGTACCATTGGCGTATAGCATCAATCAGCTGCTCTATAGTTGCTTTTCCAAAGCGCATGTCGTCAAAGACCTTCAGCATCAGGTTTCGCCCAGTCCAGTCACCGTCGGCATAGTAGAGGTAGAGCGAACTGGCAAACCCACGTCGCACTTCCTCGTTGGGGAATCCCAAAATATAGCACCGCTTCCTACGGTCAATGTCTTTGATGGTCAGGTAGCCACTTTGGAAGAGCACGGGCACAGGGTCACTGATGCGCTCGGTGGGAGCGTCGAACTGTTCGAGTGTGGCCTCCAAACGTTCCATGCCTGACAGGTCGAAGTGCCTCATACGCATCAGCTTGATGAGCGACGTAGGCGTTCCTGTTGAAAACCAGAACTTCTCGATGTCGCCTTTTTCAAATGCGTTGAATAGGCTCCAAGGATTATAGATATCGGTCATGCGGCGCGAGAAGTGATAGCCATCATACATACGCTTCAGCTGGGCCACCGTGCCATCATAGTCGATGTCGCCCCAGAACTTCAGACTCTCTGTCAGCCACTCTATGTCGGGCTGCAACTGTGTCAGCAACTCCTCCTCGGTGATGCCGCAGACACCCTCATAATCGGGGTCAAAGGTCAGGACGTTGAGGTTGTTGAGTTCGCTAAACACCGATAGCTGAGAGAATTTCGATATGCCGGTCAGGAAGACGAAACGCAGGTATTCGGACTGAGATTTCAGCGGCGAGAACAGGTTTCGGATGCGCTCACGGATATAGTCCTGAAGGTCGGGTTTGTCTATACTGTCAAGCATCGGTGCGTCATATTCATCTACCAGCACCACCACGCCTCGGCCAGTCTGTCGCCATGCAGCCTGAATGATGCTTTTCAGTCGGTCATCATAGTTGTATTCGTCGTGCACCTCTACATTCCATCGTTGCTCATGGTCACGTAGCAGACCGCTGAGCGTGCCATGCAGCCGTTCCTTCTCATAGTATTTGCCATTCGAAAGGTCAATTCTAATGACAGGATAGACCGTCCACTCCGTCTCCATCGCGTCGATGGCCAACCCACGGAACAGGTCACGCCGCCCTTCAAAGTAGCAGCGGATCGTATCAAGCAACAGTGACTTACCAAACCGTCGTGGACGGCTCAGGAAGAAATACTTGCCTGCCGTGTGCGCCATCTTGTAGACGTAGGATGTCTTGTCGACATACACGCCATTGCGTTCGATAAAATCTTGGAACGTCTGCGTACCTATACCATATCTCCGTTTCTGTGCCATAACTATTTTGTCCGATTGCGTGTGCAAATATACGCATTATTTACGTAACCACCAAAAAATAGGCCATTATTTTCAACATAGAGCGAAAAGATGGTCATCTTACGATCATGTAAAAACAGTTCCATAATGCCCACAAATGGGAGGAGGCCGACGCCCCCTCCCACAACAGTCAAACCGACTGCACATCATGGTATCCAACTACTAACATGTTAACCAACTAATTATCAATAAAATGAGATCTCGGCAATGGAAGTGAAGTTCAAGCTGAAGTAGAAGCCAGAGGGAATCATCAGCATGACATAGCGAGCGCCGAAAGTGGCAGGGAAATTGATGTAGCAGGCTTCACCGTTGGCGGCACCTATCGGGTACTGCTCCAAGTAGGTGGCATAGCCCCAGTTGATGCCGTCCTCCGAGAGAAGTACGCGCACATATTTCGGTGCTACTTGTTGCTCTTGCTCATTCTCCCACTTACGCTGGACAATCTTTACGCCACTGATGCCCTTCAACTCGCCCAAATCAATGGAGAGCTGGTACTGATAAGCATCCGTTGTGCGCATTGGTTCCCAGAAAGTACTGAAGTCACCATCGGTCAGGCGGTCGATGTGCGAGTTGTAGCCCATAATGTCCTCCGGATCGACTTTAAAAGTCTTACCTTTCAAATCCATCAGCTTAACCTTCGGCTCAAAGGGCATTCCCTTCTCCACGAAGAAGTCGGTTGTCTCCAGCTGCGGGTAGTGCTTGTTATAACGCTCTACCACGAGGCCGTTCAACTCATGCAGCACCTGCAGTGCAAAGTTGCTCGATTCCGGTTCAAGCACTGCATTTTGGGCATAGTTCTCATCGTCCACCTCCGATTCAGGGAAATAGCGGTGAGCACCCAACACGACCTTCTTCAAGTTGGGGAAATTAAGTAGGTCGATAATCGTATTATAGCTCATCCCATCAAGGTAGAGCACCGTTTGTGATTCAATCCACTGCTCAGGAATCTCATCAAAGCCCCATACGCGGCGTATATCCTCCTGGAAGTCGGAGTTGAACACGCGGGTGTTGTCGAACTCCATCGGCTCAAACTCAATCTCGTCCACGCAGGTTTCCAACTTGGCTGTCCTATATACCGTAATGGGCTTGTTGTTGTCCAGCTCGTCTGGAATCAAGTAATACTTCTGCGCCACGAGGTCGGGTGTCAGTTCCAAATAACCTTGTGAACCGTCCTTCTTCGTGTAGGTCAGATGGGCGGCGTTGATACCTTCCTGCCACTGTAAGAATGTCAGCACGGCACGGTCGTGTAGCTTATAGGCCGACGACACCAAGCGGTTAAACGCTAACACCTCCTCATGGGTGTTGGTGTAAGGACGACCGTAGACGGTATTAGGCAGAGATTCCACACCATCTTCGCTGACCGATGTAAGCGTGATTTCGAAACTACGATCGCCTAATCCTGCGCCACCAACTTTCTCGATGCTATACTCAGTCGTACCAGCAGGTAGCAGTACTGAGTCCGCTTCCTCGTCGTACTTCCATATAATCTTTATCTGCTTGATCACGGGATCAACATTATTCGTCCACTGTACCAGGATGCGTTCCCAGCCTGGTGTGGCTGAAATATTCCGGCAACGACCCACGTAGCGGATGGAAGTACCATCGCCAGAGTAATCCTTATAGGTATCCTCCAGGCTTTCGCCGCAGCTCACCATGAGCAATGCGACACCCAGCAAAGCTGTGATTGTTAGTATCTTCTTCATAGTCGTTAGTCTTTTTTAGTGTAAACTTCCAATTCATGGAATGAAATAATATGAGGATCATTCCTAAAGACAGGAATACCAAAATCGCTGTCGAGATTGAAGGCGTTGTTGACAACAATCTTCAGATAGCGGTAGCCATCATTCTGACCAGCAGCAGAGACAACCATTTCCATAGATTCCGGGCCATGGGCACGTAAATCTTCTATGGAAGACAGCCCTTCAAAGCCTGCATTGGGGAATGTCCAAGGACACCAACGGGCAGCATTTGGCAAATCGGGGTCTTGGAAGAAGCTGGCTACTCGCTTCCAGTTCAGATTGTCCATATCCTTCTCTTCAAGCGGCGTTGTATCACCATCATCCACAGCTGCAAACAATGTCACATCACAGGGGAGCATCAGAGACTGTCCGTAAGAGCCAAGCCACTGATGACTCTGATCACTTACTGTATTAAACAGGAGATTGTAAAGCTTGATTCCGGCTGTGACATAGTTCTTTCGCATATCAATATACATTGGAGTCGGGTCTGGGCCATAAGCATTAGGACCAGCTGCGAAGGTTGCAATACAACCTAAATTGAAACAAGATTCACCAAGGACATCACCATCAAACAAGAAGCTTGGACTAATCTGTTTATATTGATAGTCCTCAATAATTGAACATGCACAATAGAAATCAAACAGTGATGGGGAGAGAAGAGCCTGCTCTAAGAACTCCACGCCGTCAAATGCCTTTTCGCCAACACGATTGCCTCGGAAGTCTTCAGTACGAATGACGACAGTGGGCTTTTCAACCGCCTGTTTCACTTTGAAACTAATAGTCTCGTCGTATGCGGCATCTTCTAATGTAAAACTGCTAATCAACACTGTGTCAGACGCCCCAGTCTGAGGATCTTTTCCAAGATAGAACACATTGACCAGTCCTTCCGAATAGTTGGGCGTGCTGTATCTTAAAGTGAAACCTTCCCAATTACTGAGCACCTCCACGTTCTTCAAAAAATCGACAGGACCGGAGTCTTTCGTACTGAAAGAAACCATAATGGGGTTTGATTCGCTTCGGTCACGCCGCTGAATATAAACTTCAGCAGGCACATTACTTACAGCTTCATTAAAGCCTGTCAACAACAACGAGTCATTGGATGTACTGGCCGAGCGTGTCACGGGTTTTCCAAACGCATCGATGTAGCGCACATAGAGCCCTGTAACCTCTGGGTCATTAGGTAACTGATAGTACATGACGGCACCACCCGTAATGGGTTTGAAGCTGAACGCATTGGGAGTCAGCCCCGAGTCGAAGGTTTCATCGTCCTCTGAGCAGCTCCACAGTGCGCAGGCCATCAGTGCAATTAAATAATATTTCAATTTCATAATCTTAGCATTTTAATGTTTCATCTTACATTTTTCATCTTTCATCTTTCCTTACCATCCCACGTTCTGGGTAACACCTGAGACGAGGATTTCCTCAGCACGGATGGGGAAGAAGTAGTCGCGAGGAGCAGTGAAAGAGCGTTTCTTCCATACGACCTTCGGTCCCTCATAATTACAATAGAAACCGTCCTGATCGGAAGCCAGAATGTTCCAACCATATTGAGGAGTGTTCAACTCCTGTGGAGCTGTCATCCAGCGGCGGACATTCCAGAAGCGGCGGCCCTCGAAGGCAAACTCAATGTTCCACTCCTGATGAATGATTTCACGCATGCCACTTTGTGTGCGGCACTTGTCTGGCGTTTTAGCATAGCTGGTCCAGGCATCACGGACTGGCAGGATACCGGCACGCTTTCGAATCATATCGAGTGGACCATAGACACGCTCATCAGGTGTATCGAGATATTCGTTCCAGGCCTCAGCCGATGCTAACAGTAGATCAGCAAATCGCATGGTAATAAGCGGCGTAGCTCCAGAATCCCATGTATACATACTCCAGGAGTGTTCTGGATAGATGAATTTCTTAATCCAATAGCCAGTCAAGCACTGAGGCGTGTTTTCATCAATTCTGCGAGTAAGCGTTCCTGCCCATTCGCCACGACGGCACTGAATTAACTGAGCATCCATCATACCATAATACTCATCGCTGGCCCGATACCACATGGTGCGGTCGGCAGCTATCATGGCGTAGAAGCGTGGTTCACGATGGCGGTGCAGGTTCAGCACATTTTCGTTCATAGGTAGCACATTACGGTATCGCTCATCGTTTTCTTTGCTAATGGCATACTTATTCGGCATCCACGCCTTGTCTTCGTTCAGAGGAAGTCCATGGTCTGTATAGAACATTTCCACCATGCTCATTGGTGCAGACAGACATCCACGGCTCGACGTGTTATACTGTCCTGAAGCGCAATATGGCACTATCATATAAGCGAACGGAACGCCGAAAGGCTGTTCACGCCCTGCCCAGGAATCGCGTATGGTCATCAGAGCTTCACAGTTTGCCCACGTTTCACGAAGATTCTTTCCTTTCCACGTGTATTCTATGTCGGCAATAGTGTTGAGAATAGCATTAGGACGGTCAAGGGTGCCTTGTGCAAGCATGATTCCACCCTCAGAAGCAATCTTAATCGCCTCATCGGCAGCCACGGCAGCGCGATGCCAACGCTCCTTGTCGTATTCAGGAAAAAGCAATTCGCCATTCTTGTTCCTCATCTTTGAGAATGCCTGTGCACCGTTGAATAGTGGCGAAGCAGCATAGAGCAGCGTCAGTGCCTTGACGGTGGCAGCTGCCTCCTTATTGAAATAGGCTATACGGTCGTTAGACTTTTCAAAACGATGGGGCAGGTAAGGCATGGCTTGGTCGCAAAGACTGACGATGGTGTCAACCACCTCCGTAATAGGTCTACGAGGCTGTTGCATCTCATCGTTCGAAGCATTGGTCTCAATATTATGGTTCACAAGGATAAGCGGACCATAGCGACGCATCATGTCGAAGTAGTAGTAGGCTTTCACAGCCTGTACCTCAGCCCGCCACAGGTTCTTCTCTCCATCACTCATGTTGTAGACATGCATGATGTTGTCGAGGAAGATGTTGCAGTAACGCAGTGCTGCGAAGTAGCGGTTTTTATGCCACACGTTGCACAGCGGCGAGTTGGAGCCCTGAATACCATCTCCAATGCCAAGCGCCTCACAGTAATCTGGCTCATTCTTTCGTATATAATCGCCTCCACAATATTCGTCTGCCCCAAGATAGGCAGGATCGTGTAGTTGCTCGGCCGAGTAGATGGTCATAAAGACGTAGCAGGTCTGCAGCCACTGTTCGGCATCCACACGCTTTTCGAACGTACTCTCGATAGTGGTGATGTCGTTGACCGGCACCACGTCGAGGTAGTCGTCACAGGAAGTGAGAAGTGATACGTTAAAAGTGATAAGTGCGGCGGCGCCTAACAAATATCGATAATTTATCTTCTTGTTCATAGTCGTATCTCCTTTCTTTTAGAAGTTAACTTGCAGTGCCACGGAGTAGGTCTTCTGGATGGGGTACTTGAAGCCGTTCTCTCCCAACTCCACATCCCATAGCTTGAAGCTGGTGAAGCAGAAGGGATTGTTGGTCAAGAGCGAAATCTTGATGTTCTTCATCTTCCACTTATTGATGAGCTTTCGTGGCAGGTTGTAGGCAATGCCGAGCTGCGTGCAACGCAGGAAGCGGCACTCGTTCATGAAGTAGGTGCTCTTGCGAATTTCGGCATTATCCTCGTTGTACCAATCCTCGTAGGGATTGTGGTAGCTGATGCTATAAGGTGTCAGGCGTGGCCAGAAGGGGTGATCCTCCTGATTATCCTCAGACCAGTGGCTATCGGCAATGGCCTGCAACATGGCGTGGTCTTTATAGAACGGTGTCACCTTCATGGGGTCGATAAAGAAAGTGCGCTTGCCCGAGCCTTGGAAGCTGCAGGAGAACTCGAGGTTCTTCCAGTTGACGAAGGCGGAGAAACCGTAGATGAGTCGGGGCGTCTCAGGGTAGCCGATGAACGTGGCATCGTTCACGTCGATGAGTCCGTCACCATTCAGGTCACGATACTTGATGTCGCCGGGCTGCACGTCACCATCCTGATGGGGCGAGTTGTCAATCTCAGCTTGGTCCTTAAACAGACCCTCGGCAATGTAACCCATGGCCTGACTGATTTCTTTGCCAACCTTGCGCTGCCACTCGGGCTTGCCAGTGGCTTCCTCAATCTCCTTGTAGGTAACCTTATTATATGTAAGAGTTCCATTAAGGATAAACCAAAGGTCTTCGCTAAACTGGTGCTGGATCTTTGCCGAAAGGTCCACGCCGCGTGAGTAGGTCTTACCGACGTTGTCAAGCGGTGTTATCTCAATACCAAGCGAAGCGGGGATGTTAACGCGCTGCGACAGGATATTGTGGCGGAAGCTCTTATAAATATCGGCCTGGAACTCAAGCAGTCCGCCAAACATCTTGGCTTCGAGACCGAGGTTATAGTCTTCGGCAATCTCCCAAAGGATTTCGTTATTGGGATACGCGACCACGAGGTTACGGTAGAGGGTGCCCATCATTGGAGGACGCAGGTCGGCACGAACATCGTGATTGTAAAGCTCCGGAGCTGACTCTTGATAATCCCAAAGGTTAGAGATGCTGGGCAGGTAGACATAGCGGGGCTTTAGAATTACACCGTCGTTACCCACCTTGCCCCACGAGGCACGCATCTTCAGGAAAGGCACATAGTATTTGGAAAGATTCTTCATCCACGGCTCGCTACTAATCACCCAGCCTGCACCGACGGAGGGGAAGAAACCCATGCGGTGGCTCTTTGCAAAACGTTCCGAACCATTGTAGGCACCGCTGACTTCGGCGAAATAGCGATCTTTATAGCCGTAAGAGAAACGGCCAGAGTAGGTGACGTTGCGCTGGGGCATGGCCTCAAGCACGTCGTTTTCCTGCGGCACGAAGTTGCGCTCGTACCACTGTGCCACACCCGTGAAAGCGGTCTGGTGGTCGTCCCATGCGGCAGTATGGTAAATGCGCCCTTCGTAGGTGACGCGGGTCTCAGCCTCATGCTTTTTATTATAAATGTCAACGGCGAGTGTGCGTCGCCCTTGGTTTTCGTTACCCGCGTATGGCTGCAATACATGCTTACCTGTTTCAAAGTCATAGTTGGCTAATGAATAGTAATAGGGTCCCGTGACAAACGGTGTCTGATAAAGGCCTGTCTGCACATGCGAGGCGATGAGTCGCAACTCTAAGCCCTTCACCAACTTCGACAGATTCTGGATATACTCACCACGGTTGATGGTGTTGTAGCGGGTGGCATCCTTATAGCCGCGCTGAATCAAAGCGTATGGGTTGATGTTAGCTAAGGGGCCTGCAGGGGTGGTACCGAAGCGGAAGTGCGGCCAGCTGTAGGTATCATCGCCCGGATAAGTCGGTGCGAAGTCCACGGGCGATGCGTTGAAGGCGTAGGCGTAAGCCTCGGTCTGGCTCTCCACGGGACCGTGGTTCTTGTCGAGGGTGGCACTGGAGTTCAGCACGAGCTTGATACCGGCGGTGAGGTCGATGTTCAGGTTGACACGGTACTGTATCTCATTATTAATAATGTTACAAGAGAAGTCGTTCAGTTTGTCGGTCTTGATCATACCCTCGTCGTGGTTGAAGTTCACCGAAGCGTAGTATTGTACTTTCTCGGAACCGCCTCGGATGTTCACGCCTGCATGGTGGTTGACGCTCTGATTCTTGAAGAGCACATCGTACCAGTCGTTGGCGGGATAAACCCAGTCGGGATATTTGCCGGAGGCCGTGCGCTGGATGCGCTCAACGCTGTACTTCGGCGTACTGGATGCGGTGCGCCCGAAGATGGCCTGGTTGTAGTATTTCATGTAGTTGATAGGATCTACCACGTCGATGTCGCTGGTCGGCGACGAGACGATGCACTCATAGCGGGTGGCGGTGTAGACGCTTCCCTCCTCACCTTTCTTGGTGGTGACGAGGATGACGCCGTTGGCACCACGTGCACCGTACATGGCGGTGGCCGAGGCATCCTTCATGACCGAGAAGCTTTCGATGTCCTCGGGCTGCAGGCGGGAGAGCTCGAGCTTCGAGGTCTCGACGCCGTCGAGCAGGATCAGCGGGTCGGTGTTGGCATTGGTCTGGAACGAGGTGATACCACGGATGTAGAACTTCGTGTTCATCTCGCCTTCGGTCAGGGCACCAGGCATACCACCCGTCTGCCAACCGATGACACCTGCAATCTTACCAGCAAAGCCGGCAGTGAAGTCGCTGTTCGAGGTCTTCAGGTCCATGGGGCGCACGGTGGTGATGGCACCCACGACGCTCTCCTTCTTCTGTGTACCGAAGGCGACGACCTGCACCTCCTTCAGCTGCTGGGCATCGGGACGCATGTCGGTGTTGATGGTCTTGCGGTTCTTGATGCTGACCACATTCTCCTTGTAGCCGACGAAGGTGAAGCGGAGCACGTCGTTGCCGCGCACCTTCAGGCTGAAGCGACCATCAACGTCAGTGGTAGTACCCATCTTCGTTCCCACGATAAAAACACTGACGCCCGGCAAGGCGACGCCGTTCTCGTCGACCACCTTGCCGGTTAGCAGATAGGCATTCGCATCGTCGTCGTAGCTGTCAATCCGTCCGTTGCCGGAGGGCTTGCTCTTTGTCACGGTGATGTAGTTGCCATCGATTGTAAAATAGAGCTTGGTGTCGTCCAGCACCTGCTTCATCAGCTCACTGATGTCGCTGCTGCTGAAGGTTCCGCTCACACGGGTGTTCTTCACATCGTCGGTCACGTAGATGACCTTGTAGTTAGTAGCTGTCTCGATGCGTTTGAACACCTTAGCCAATTCTTCACCTGTTGCCTTGATAGTGACTTCCCGGTCGAGCTTCTGTGCCGCTGTGGGCAACGAGAATAGCAGGCACAGGACTGTCAGGCATAGGCTGAAAGTTCGCAGATGTCTATTCATAAGCTTAATGTTTAGGGGTTATTGTATACCGTTATATCGTAAAGGCCCTGCAATCGGGCACCTGAAAGCGGCGAAAAAAAACATTGAAGGTTTAAGAGGGAGGAGTTAGGGGGAGTTGAAGGGTGGAGTTAGGGGGAGTTAAAGGGGAGTTAGGGGGAGTTAGGGGGAGTTAAAGGGACGATAGAATTATTGCAGTAAAAAGGTAATTCAAGTTCCGCATGCTATGAAGGCTATGCGCAGATAGCCCCGCTAGGGGCGTGAAAGAGGTAGCGCATGCTATGAAGGCTATGCGCAGATAGCCCCGCTAGGGGCGTGACAGAGGTAGCCAGTCATTTCAATGGCTGGGGAAAGCCGCAGCTGAGGGAAAAGCGTGCCGTAGGTACGCGACAACGGTATTCTTGTCGCGTACCTACGGCACGCCTGCTACACCGCCACCTGTTACCAGCCATTCTTGCGTCCCGTTGGTAGCAAGCGACAAGGTCGAGCGGAAATGGCTGGCTACCACTATCTGATGCCTGCGGCATCGGCTGCGCAGAACTTGCAGAACCTGAAAAGGTAATATACGATGGCTCGGCCATTATAGAGAAGGCCGGCGGTCTATCCCTGGAAGTCTGCCAGACATCTCCGAGAAGTCTGCCAGACTTCTCCGAGAAGACTGCCAGACATCTCGGAGAGGACTACAAGACTTCTCCGAGAGGACCACAAGTCCCTTCAGTGCGCGAAAAAGAACGAATGAGAGAGGAGTTAGCAATCCGAGCGTGTGTGGCGGCAGTGGGATAGTTAAGTGTTTTTAACATCCGCCGCCCCCCAAAAATGCTTTTTTTTCCGTACCTTTGCAAGCAGTTTGAAGAGTAACTATCAATGGACGATATCAGAGACGACATTTTGGAAGAGTCGGGGATTGAGAATCCCGGACAACAGGAAAACGAGGACAGCGCTGAGACGACGGAAGGGCACTCCGACTATAAGCCCGTGAACCGCTTCGACGCTGCCGCCGTTCACCACCTGAGTGGCATGTACCAGAGCTGGTTCCTGGACTATGCGTCCTACGTCATCCTGGAGCGTGCCGTTCCCCACATCGAGGACGGCCTGAAGCCTGTGCAGCGTCGCATCCTGCACTCGATGAAGCGCATGGATGACGGTCGCTACAACAAGGTGGCCAACATTGTGGGGCACACCATGCAGTTCCACCCTCACGGCGACGCCAGCATCGGTGACGCCCTGGTACAGCTCGGACAGAAAGACCTGCTTGTCGACACGCAGGGCAACTGGGGTAACATCCTTACCGGCGACCGTGCCGCCGCACCGCGATACATCGAGGCACGACTGTCGAAGTTTGCCCTCGACACGGTGTTCAACCCAAAGACGACGGAGTGGCAGCTGAGCTACGATGGCCGTAACAAGGAGCCCATCACGCTGCCTGTGAAGTTCCCGCTGCTCCTGGCGCAGGGCGCCGAGGGCATCGCCGTCGGTCTGTCGTCGAAGATTCTTCCGCACAACTTCTGTGAGATATGCGATGCGGCCATCAGCTACCTGCACGGCGAGGAGTTCCATCTGTACCCTGACTTCCAGACGGGCGGCAGCATCGATGTCAGCAAATACAACGACGGCCAGCGCGGCGGCGTGCTGAAGGTGCGTGCCAAGATTGAGAAGCTGGACCAGAAGACACTCGTCATCCGCGAGCTGCCCTTCTCGAAGACCGTCTCGACACTCTGTGAGAGCATCACGAAAGCCATTGAGAAAGGAAAGATCAAGGCGCGCCGCGTCGACGACCTCACGTCGGCACAAGTAGAGATACTGGTGCACCTGTCACCAGGCGTCAGCAGCGACAAGACGCTCGACGCCCTCTACGCCTTTACGGACTGCGAAATCAATATCTCGCCCAACTGCTGTGTCATCAAGGACGAGAAGCCCCAGTTCCTCACCGTCAGCGACGTGCTCATCCACAGTGTGGAGCGCACAAAGGCGCTGATACGCCAGGAGCTGCTCATCCGCAAGAACGAGCTGCTGGAGCAGTACCACTTCTATTCACTGGAAAAGATCTTCATCGAGGAGCGCATCTACAAGGACCGTAAGTTCGAGCAGGCCCCAACGGTGGACGCCGTCTGCGAGCACATCGACGACCGTCTGACGCCCTACTATCCCACGCTGGTGCGAGAGGTGACGAAGGACGACATCCTGAAGCTGCTGGAAATCAAGATGCAGCGCATCCTGAAGTTCAACAAGGACAAGGCCGACGAGCTGATGGCCCGCATCAAGGCCGAGATAGACCAGATAGACCGTGACCTGGCGAACCTCACGGAGGTGACGGCCGCCTGGTTCCAGTTCCTCAAGGACAAATATGGCAACGACCACCCGCGCCTGACTGAGATTCGCAACTTCGACACCATCGAGGCTACGAAGGTGGCTGAAGCCAACCAGAAGCTCTTCATCAACAGGCAGGAGGGCTTCATCGGCACAGGGCTGAAGAAGGACGAATTCGTCTGCAACTGCTCAGACATCGACGACATCATCATCTTCTTCCGCGACGGTAAATATAAAGTGGTACGTGTAGCCGAGAAGCTCTTCGTCGGCAAGAACATGCTGTGGCTCGGCGTCTTCAAGAAGAACGACCAACGCACCATCTACAACGTGGTCTACCGCGATGGGCGCAACGGGCCCTGCTACATGAAGCGCTTCAACGTCACGTCCATCACCCGTGACCGTGAGAACGACCTGACACAGGGCACGCCGGGCTCGAAGGTGCTCTACTTCACTGCCAACCCCAACGGCGAGGCCGAGGTGATCAAGGTGACGCTCGACCCGTCGGTGGTGGCGGCCAACCCAAGGGCCAACATGTTCCTGGAGCGCTCGTTTGCCGACATCATCATCAAGGGGCGTGCATCGAAGGGCAACCTACTGACGAAGAAGCCCGTGCACCGCATCTCGCTGAAGTCGCAAGGACACTCGACGCTGGGCGGGCGCAAGGTGTGGTTCGACCCCGACGTGAACCGTCTGAACTACGATGAGCACGGAGAGCTGCTCGGCGAGTTCTTCGACGACGACCAGATTCTCGTCGTGCTGCAGAACGGTGACTTCTACCTGACCAACTTCGATGCCAACAACCACTACGAGGAGAACATCCTGCGCCTGGAGAAATACCAGCCCGACAAGGTGTGGACGGCGGCACTCTTCGATGCCGACAACCAGGGCTATCCCTACCTGAAGCGCTTCCTCATGGAGGGTGCGAAGCGTAAGCAGAACTTCATGGGCGACAACACTGCCTCGAAGCTTATCCTGCTCAGCGACCAGGTGTACCCGCTGATCCGCGTCACCTATGGCGGCGCCGACGAGTTCCGCGGCTCTGAGGACATCGATGCGGAGGAATTCATTGCCGTCAAGGGCTTCAAGGCCAAAGGAAAGCGCATCTCTACCTGGCAGATAGAGAGCATCGTGGAACTGGAGCCGGTAAGATTCCCGGAAGAGACAGAGGAGGCCCCTGAGGAAGCCCCCATTTCGTCGTCCGAGGGGGGCACGACAGATGCTGAGCCGGCAGAGAGCATGGGTAACGCTGAGAATTCCGAAAATCCGGAGAACTCGGAAGGATCGGAGAACGCTTCCACCCCTCCACGCCGACTTATCGACGAGAAGACCGGCCAGCTCAGCTTTGACTTTTAGTAACCATTAAAAGATTAGTTGGTGCCATGTTTATGTATCACTTGGTGGGCTAACACGCAACAAACAATGAGCACATCACCACATCACATCATAAGAAGAGCGGCGGCACTGCTACTGTGTTCGCTAAGCATCAGCAGCGCCGTGGCCCAGACATCCTATCAGGTGGGCGCAGGGACGACCGGCATTCTGGACACCTACCTCTCGCAAGAGAAGTTCAGCGGCACTGGCGTGTCGTTCCTCTCAACACGCATGCGCCGACAAGTGCGCAAAGATGTCGGACAGGATGACGAAGAGGGGCGCATCGCCATCGTGCCAACCAACTGGTCGACGCTCGTGCAGAACGAGCTACACCTCACCCTAGCTGAGGACAGGGCGGGCAACGAGTCGGTGATGGAAGGACGGTACGACTGCTACGTAGGGCGCTACTACGGATGGGAGTTGTGGAACGGCAGGCTGCGGCTGCAAGCCGGCGGAATGGTGAATGGCGGAGTGGGATTCATCTACAACACCCGCAACTCAAACAACCCCGCACAGGCTCGCATCGGTCTGCAGCTGATGCCTTCGGGCATCGCCACCTACGACTTCCGGCTCTTCCGCCGCCAGATGACGGTTCGCTATCAGCTCGACCTGCCGTTGGCTGGCGTCGTGTTCAGTCCCAACTATGGGCAGTCGTACTACGAGATGTTCTCGCTGGGTAATTACGACCATAACGTGGTGCCCACCACCTTTGTGTCGGCACCTACCTTCAGGCAACAGTTCTCAATCAGCTACCCGCTGTGGCGTCAAGTCTCTGTCTCACTAGGCTACTTGGGCAACTACCAGCAGCTGCGCGTCAACAACCTCAAGCAACACGTCTTCTACAACGCGTTTATGGTGGGCGTAACACTGAAGAACTAAACCCACTCAAACCCCACCCCCAACCCCTCCCCAACAACCCACCACCTCAAACCCACCACCTCAAACCCACCCCCTACCCCTCCCCAAGGGAGGGGAGTTTAAATAGATAAGCACGATATGGAAAAAAAGACCTTACGGCAACGTGTAATCAAATGGTTTCTCTGCCTCAATACTATCTTAACTCCCCTCCCTTGGGGAGGGGTTGGGGGTGGGTTCTCCCTCAGTACCATCTTAACTCCCCTCCTCTGGGGAGGGGTTGGGGGTTGTGGACTGCTGCTCACTGCCTGCGTCGACGAGGATACATACGAGGACACGCCGAAGGGGAACTTCGAGGCACTCTGGCGCATCATCGACGAGCACTACTGCTTCCTCGACTACAAACAGCACACATACGGCCTCGACTGGCAGGAGGTATATAATAAATATAAGGTACGCGTAGAAGAGAGGATGTCGTCGCAACAGCTCTTCGAGGTGCTCTGCAACATGCTGGCAGAGCTACGCGACGGGCACGTCAACCTCTCGGCCTCGCACGACTACGGCCGCTACTGGTCGTGGTTCGAGGACTACCCCACCAACTTCAGCGACACGCTCTACCGCCGCTACATGGGCACCGACTACCGCCTGGCTGCCGGCATGGAATATCGCGTCCTCGACGACAACATCGGCTACATACGCTATGAGAGCTTCAAAAGCGCCGTTGGCGAGGGAAACCTCGACGAAGCGCTGATGCACATGGCGTTGTGCAGGGGGCTCATCATCGACATCCGCAGCAATGGCGGAGGCGACATCACGAATGCTGAGAAGCTGGCCGCCCGCTTCACCAACGAGAAAGTGCTGGTGGGCTACGTGCAGCACAAGACGGGGCCTGGCCATAACGACTTCTCGACCATGGAGCCGCGCTACCTGGAGCCATCGGCCAACATGCGGTGGCAGAAGCCTGTGGTGCTGCTCGTCAATCGCGGCGTCTTCAGCGCCGCCAACGAGTTCACAATGTACATGAAAGCACTGCCGCAGGTGAAAATCGTGGGCGACCATACGGGTGGCGGCTCAGGCATGCCCTTCAGCAGCTCGCTGCCCAACGGATGGGTTGTCCGTTTCTCAGCCATTCCCATGTACGACGCCCAGCGGCAGTCGTGCGAGTTCGGCATCGATCCACACTACAACGTGTCACTCACCCAGGAGGACTTCCTCCGCGGCAGAGACACGATCATTGAGTTCGCCCGCCAGTTGCTACAGTAACGACTTGCACAGCACGCGAATGTTTCCTCCAGAATTTTTCTAACGACCGATTCGGGTTTATCGAGATTTGGCAGAAAGACAAGACGGGAGAAGGGGCACTTCCCGACAGAAGAAGGGGCACTTCGCAGGTTAGGAAGTGCCCCTTCATGGGTTGGGAAGTGTCAGACGTAAAAATGAAAAGGATACGTCTACGCCTCGGCAGCGGCGAGGACAATCTCGCTGAGTGTCGGATGGATGTGAACCATGTTGCGCAGCTGGGCAACGGTGGTCTGGCGGCACATCAGTGCGCTGACCTCCTGCACCATGTCGGCAGAGTGGGCTCCGAAGGCGTGACAGCCCAGGATACGGCCGGCATTAGGCTCACTCAGCAGTTTAAGCATTCCCTCGCTCTCGTTCATGGCCAAAGCCTTGCCGTTGGCACGATGGAAAGCCTTGCGGCACTCGTAGTCGATGCCCTGCTCCTTCAGCTGGTCCTCGGTCAAGCCTACACAGGCGGCCTCAGGATTGGTGAAGATGGCAGCGGGCATGATGCTCAGGTCGATGTCGTCGTCGTGGCCCAGGATGTGGTTCACCACGTGGATGCCCTGCATCTCGGCAGCGTGTGCCAGCATCATACGACTGTTGACGTCGCCGATGGCATAGATGCCCTTGACAGTGGTCTCGAAGTGATCGTCAACCTTAATGCCCATGCGGGCGTCGTAGTCGAAGCCGGCATTCTGGAAGTGGTCTTGCACACGGGGTGCTCGGCCCACAGCCATCAGCACGTCCTCGGCGTTGACGGTCTGCTCCTTACTTTTCTTGTCGACGAAGGTGACACCATCGGCAGTGATGGCGGTGACGCCACACTGTAGGCAGAACTTCACGCCGCGTTTCTCGAGCACCTTGCGCAGGCGCTTGGCGATGTCGCTGTCGAGGGCGGGCAGACACTCCTTAAGGAACTCCACGACCGTGACCTCGGTACCGAAGGCGTTGAAAATGCTGGCAAACTCCATGCCGATGACACCGGCACCGATGATGCAAAGGCTTGCAGGCAGGTGGTCGATGGAGAGCAGGTCGGCACTGTCGAGGACAGGACGGCTGGCGGGCTCCTTCAGACGTAGGCTCTTGGAGGCAGAACCGGTAGCCACAATGATGTGGGGGGCAGTGTAGTGCTCCTCGGCGGCGGGGGCGCCGGCATCGCCACCTACTGGGCAAGCGGCTACCGTGTGGGCGTCGACGAAGCGCGCCTCAGCACGGACGAGGGTGATGTTAGGATGCGAGAGCAGGGTGTCGATGCCAGAGCGTAGCTGCGTGAGCACCTCGTTCTTGCGGTCGATGACCTGTTGGAAGCGGAAGTCGTAGCTGAGGTTGTCGAGTCCGAAGAGGCTGGCCTCTTTCAGCGTCTGCACAATCTCGGCATTGCGGGCCATAGCCTTGGTAGGTATACAGCCCTCGTTGAGGCAGGTGCCTCCGACGTTGGCGTCCTCGAAGATGACCACCTTCAGGCCGTGCTGGGCGGCATGCCCGGCGGCACGATAGCCACCGGGTCCTGCGCCTATGATGATGAGATCAGTCTTTATCATTGACGATTTGACGATTTACGATTTACGATTTTAGGCTTCGCTTTTCAGCTGACGCCAGGTGACGACGGGATGCTTGGCGGCAAGCACATCGTCGACGCGGCCAATGGGCGTGTTGTGGGGAGCCGACTTCACCTCGTCGGGGTTGGTGCGGGCCTCCTCGGCTATCTGGCGCATCACGGCTATGAAACCATCGATGGTCTCCTTCGACTCGTTCTCAGTGGGCTCAATCATGAGGCTCTCGTGGAACAGCAGCGGGAAGTAGATGGTCGGAGCATGGTAGCCATAGTCGAGCAGACGCTTTGCCACGTCCATCGTGGTGACGCCCGTGGACTTGTCCTTCAGGCCGTCGAACACGAACTCGTGCTTGCACAGACCGTCGATGGGCAGCTCGTAGACATCCTTCAGCGACTCCTTGATGTAGTTGGCATTAAGCGTAGCGAGTGGACCAACGAGCTTCACATTCTCACGACCGAGGGTGAGGATGTAAGCCAGGGCACGCATCTCGACGGCGAAGTTGCCGTGATAGGGTGACACCACGGGGAAGCAGTCCTCCAGACCCTTGCGCACACCGACGGGACCGGCACCGGGGCCACCACCGCCATGAGGCGTCGAGAAGGTCTTGTGCAGGTTGATGTGCATCACGTCGAATCCCATGTCGCCAGGGCGTGCGGCACCCAGCATCGGGTTGAGGTTGGCACCATCGTAGTACATCAGTCCGCCAGCCTCGTGGACCATCTTCTCAATTGCGGGTATCTGCTTCTCAAAGAGACCCAGCGTGTTGGGGTTGGTCATCATCATGGCGGCAATCTCAGAGCCACGCTGAGCGAGCAGTTCCTTCAGGGCCTCGACATCGACGGTGCCATCGCTAAGCGACTTCACCTCAACGATGTCCATGCCACAAACGGCGGCCGAGGCAGGGTTGGTGCCGTGGGCCGAGTCGGGCACGATGACCAGGCGGCGAGCCATGTCGCCACGCTGCTCGTGGTACTTCTTAATGACCATCAGGCCCGTCAGCTCACCATGGGCGCCGGCGAAGGGCTTCAGGGTGAAAGCATGGAGGCCCGTCAGCTCGCAGAGCAGTTTCTGCAGCATGGCGCAGGCAGCCTCGGCACCCTTCACGGTCTGGGCAGGCTGCAGGGGGTGCAAGGCCGTGAACTGCGGCAGTGCGGCCATCTCCTCATTGATTTTGGGGTTGTACTTCATGGTGCAGGAGCCCAACGGATAGAAGCCGTTGTCGACACCGAAGTTGTTAGCCGATAGATTGGTATAGTGGCGCACGACGGTCATCTCGTCGCACTCAGGCAGCTGTGCGTCCTCTTTACGGCGCATCGAGGCGGGAATCTCATAACTGCCAAAGCGATTCTTTGGGAGTGAATAGCCTCGACGGCCTTCCTGTGAAAGTTCGAAAATCAGGTTTCCGTATAGCTTGTTGTTCATTGTCTTTCTTTTTTTTATAGTTGCTATAGATGCTATAGTTGCTATAGATGCTATAGTTTCTATAGGGGCTATAGTTTTTATACTAACGATACTAAACGGTCGATTTCTTCCTTGGTACGCTTCTCGGTGACGGCGAACATGAGTTGGTCGGCAGCAACCTTGACACCACCGAAGATGCCGTTCTCGAGGAGACGCTGCTGCAGCAGGTCGACGTCGCCATCGTAGCGGACGACGAACTCGTTGAAGAAAGGCTGGTTGTAAGCCAAGGTGAAGTGTCCTGTAGCCACGAGCTTGTCGCACAGATAGTGGGCACCGGCATAGCTCAGCTCGGCAGTCTCCTTCAAGCCCTGCTTACCCATGAGTGAGCAGTAGATCGTTGCGAAGAGCGCCATGAGACTCTGGTTCGAGCAGATGTTCGAAGTGGCCTTCTGACGGCGGATGTGTTGCTCGCGGGCCTGCAGTGTCAGCACGAAGGCGCGCTGTCCACGGTTGTCGAGCGTCTTGCCCACGATGCGTCCCGGCATCTTGCGGATGAGCTTCTCAGTGCAGCACATGTAGCCCACATAGGGACCGCCGAACTGCATGGGGATGCCCAGCGACTGGCCGTCGCCAACAGCGATGTCAGCGCCCAGCTCAGCAGGCGACTTCAGCACGGCGAGGTCGGCAATGATGCTGTTGACGACGAAGAGGCCCTTCGCAGCATGGATGGCGTCGGCAAAGCCGTCGTAGTCCTCAACGATGCCGAAGTAGTTAGGCATCTGCACCATCACGCCAGCCACACCACCCTCGTCGAGTTTCTGCTGCATGGCGTCACGGTCGGTGACACCGTCCTTCTGAGGAATCATCTCAAGAGAGATGCCCTGGAAGTGGGCATAGGTCTTCATCACCTCGACGGTCTTGGGGTCAACGGTCTCGCTGACGAGGAAGCGCTGCTGCTTCTTGCCTGCAGCGACGGACATCATCATGGCCTCGGCCGAGGCGGTGGTGCCGTCGTACATCGAGGCATTACTGATGTCCATGCCCGTCAGCTCGGTCATCATCGACTGATACTCAAAGATGTAGTGGAGCGTGCCCTGAGAGATCTCTGCCTGATACGGCGTATAGCTGGTAAGGAATTCAGAGCGCGACAGCAGGTTGGGGATGACGGAGGGTGTGTAGTGGTCGTAGACACCGGCGCCGGCGAAGCACGTCAGCTGGCGGTTCTGCGAACCCAGCTGCTCGAACAACTGGCGCACTTCCAACTCGCTCATCTCCGAGGGAATCTGGTAGTCGCCACGGAACTTCACTTCTTCGGGCAACTCAGCATAGAGGCCCTCAAGGTCGTTGATGCCAACTTTGTCGAACATCGCCTTGAGGTCAGCCTCGGTATGGGGAAAATACTTATAATTCATTGACCATTAAACATTGACCATTGAACATTGGCCATTAAACATTGACCATTGAACATTAGCCATTAAACATTGACCATTATTTTGCACAGAAAGCCTCGTAGGCGGCGGCATCCATCAGGGCGTCGAGCTCGGTCTTGTCGGTCAGTTCCACCTTGATGATCCAGTTCTCGTAGGGATCCTCATTGAGGAGCTCGGGCTTGTCGTCCAGAGCCTCGTTCACCTCGACAACGGTGCCACTGACGGGCGAGATAAGGTCGCTGGCAGCCTTGACGCTCTCGACGGCGCCAAAGTCCTCGCCGGCTTCCACCTCATCGTCCACATCGGGCATGTCGACGTAAACCACGTTGCCCAAGGCGTGCTGTGCATAGTCACTGATACCGATGAAACCAAAGTCACCTTCTACCTTTACATACTCGTGCGACTCACTGTAGTAGAGTCCTTCAATTACTTTTGCCATAGTTTTTTTCTTTTTTATTTGATGGTTTATTGTTTTTTGTTATTTCGTCATTCCACATAACGGGACGATACGATTATTTCTTGTAGTGCTTATCGTAGAAGCGCTTCTTGACGACGACGCCAGGGAACACCTTCTTGCGGATCTGGATGTTCAGCGGCGTGCCAAGCTTGGCGTGGGCAGCATTGACCAGAGCCATGCAGACGCTCTTGTCAGCAGAGATGCTGTGGTAGCCGGTGGTCACCTCGCCCACCTGCTCGCCCTCCGGGGTAAGCACGGGGTAGCCGTGGCGGGGGATGGCCTTGTCGTTGAGCTCAATGCCGATGACACGCTGCTTGGGGCCATCAGCCTTCTGCTGCTGCAGGGCCTCACGACCGATGAACTCCTCCTTGTCGAACTTGCAAAACATCGAGAGACCGGCCATGACGGGTGTGATGTCGGCCGACAGCTCGTCGCCGTAGAGGGGCAGACCCACCTCGAAGCGCAGCGTGTCGCGGCAGCCCAGTCCACAGGGCTTGCAGCGTCCGCTTTCCATCAGTTTGTCCCAGTATTCGTTGATCTTATCGGGCGTGGCATAGATTTCGAAGCCGTCCTCACCGGTGTAGCCTGTACGGCTGACGATGACGTCGCCAATGGTCTTCACGGTGTAGAAAGCCAGCTCCTTGCACGCCAGTCCCAGCACCTCTTCGACCACCTTCTCAGCCTCGGGACCCTGGACGGCCAGCTGTCCGTAGTAATCGCTGAGGTTCTTCAGGTCGATGTCGAAGCCTTTGGCCTGGTCGAGCATCCATGCCCAGTCCTTGTCGATATTAGCAGCGTTGATGACGAGGAAAAAGTCCTGATCGCCCATCTTGTAAACCAGCAGGTCGTCGACGGTGCCACCGTTCTCGTAGCACATCATGCCATAGAACACCTGTCCGTCGGGAGCACCCTTCACGTCGTTGGTAAAGATGTGCTGCACATAGCGCTCGGCATCGGGTCCCTTGACGGTTACCTCGCCCATGTGACTGACGTCGAAGACGCCGCAGGCGGTACGCACGGCCACGTGCTCGTCGGTGATGTTACTGTACTGGATTGGCATGTCGTAGCCTGCGAAGGGCGACATCAGGGCGCCCAAGGCCACGTGTTTGTCGTAGAGACAAGTCTTTTTGTTTTCCATACTTTGATTTAATTATTGCAATAATAGGTTGATAAAATCTTCACGTCGGAGGTTTCTCACCACGTCGCCGACCGACTCGGGAAGGGCCGCCAATAGCGCCTCGCGCTCCAAGCGAACGCCCCGCAGCCGCGAGAGCAGGGCGTCGAGCTCGCCCGTCAGGAAATAGTCACCCATGAGGTTGACGTCGCGCAGCACGCCGCCGCGCACCTCCAAGCGGGCCTCCAGCTCCCCCACCCCATCGATGCGGGTTCGCTTCACCTCCGTGTAGCGGGGGTTGTTGCCGTAGATGAAAGCATCGCTGAGGTACTCCTGCTCGATGACCTCAATGGCTCGCACGTCGTCGGCCGTCAGCCGTAGCTCGCCATCGCAGAGGCTCTGCTGGACAAAAGTCATAAACTCAGGGAGTGTCAGCGTGACATAGTCCTTCAGCAGGGCAATGTGTTGGCGAACACTCTGCACGCCTTTCGACACCAGCTTACGGTCGCTGGGCGTGATACTGCCCACCATGTGCTCCATGCAGGTGTCGTAGAGCATGGTGCCATGCACGATGCTGCGGCCAGGGATGTGGTAGAAGGCGTTGCCACTGACTTTGCGGTCGCCTATCATCACGTCGTTGCGCCCCGTGGAGCGAGCCTCGACACCCAAACGGCGCAGCACAAGCACCACCATATTAATATAACGGTTGAACGTCAGGTTAACATTCTCGTCCTTGGTGACATAGGAGAACATCACGTTCGTCATGTCGGCATAAACGCAGCCGCCACCACTCTTGCGGCGGTACATCTGTATACCATGCTGACGGCAGTAGTCCACGTTCACCTCGTTCTCGATGAGCTGGTTGCGGCCAAAAATGACCGTCGGCTCCACCTGCCACATAAAGAAGAGGTCGTCCTCATCCACATGGCGAGCAACATGCTCTTCCATGGCCAGATAGAACGACAGGCGGCGCTGCGCATTGTGTTCGGGAAGCGAGATGTACTTCATTCGTGTCAGACTATGAGCTAACTGCGTGCAAAATTACGGAGAAAAAACGGAAGCGCCAAACTTTCTTCCTAAAAAAATCATAACGACAGCACTTTATTTCGCCCCAGCTGAGAATTGAAACTTGCGAAGTGACGGTTTGCGACTTGCGAAGTGACGGTTTGCGACCTGCGAAGTGACGGTTTGCAACTTACAAAGTGACGTTTTGCACACGAAAAGCAAAAAAGATGGCGCGAAGTTTTGCCGTTTGCGCGATTATTCGTACCTTTGTCCCCAAATATACTAATGTGGAACAAAAAGAATTGCAATTACTGAACCATATCGAGACGCCCGCTGACCTTCGGACGCTCAACACAGAGCAGTTGCCGCTGCTGTGCGACGAGCTGCGCCAGTTCATCGTCGAACAGCTGTCGGTGAACCCTGGCCATCTGGCGTCGAGCCTCGGCGTCGTAGAGCTCACGGTGGCCCTGCACTACGTCTATAACACCCCAGACGACCGCATTGTCTGGGACGTTGGCCACCAGGCCTACGGTCACAAGATTCTCACCGGTCGGCGCGAGCAGTTCTCCACCAATCGCAAGCTGCACGGCCTGCGTCCGTTCCCCTCGCCCGAGGAGAGCGAGTACGATGCCTTCATCTGCGGTCATGCCTCGAACAGCATCTCCGCTGCCCTGGGCATGGCGGTGGCAGCAGCCAGAACGGAGAACGGAGAACGGAGAGCGGAGCGGTTACATCGTCATGTGGTTGCCGTCATCGGCGACGGTGCGATGTCGGGTGGACTGGCTTTCGAGGGTCTCAACAACGTGTCGCAGAGTCCTAACGACATGCTCATCATCCTGAACGACAACGACATGTCGATCGACCGCTCAGTGGGTGGCATGAAGCAGTATCTGCTGGAGCTGAGCACTAGCGAGACCTACAATGCCGTGCGCTTCAAGGCGGCTCGCTGGCTGGCCTCGAAGGGCATGCTCAGCGAGGCTCGAAAGCAGGGTATCATACGCCTGTCAAACGCGCTGAAGAGCGCCATCGCCCACCAGCAGAACATCTTCGAGGGCATGAACATCCGCTACTTCGGCCCCTACGATGGCCACGACGTCAAGGAGCTGGTGCGCATCCTGCGCCAGCTGAAGGACATGAAGGGCCCGAAGCTGCTCCACCTACACACGAAGAAGGGCCACGGCTACGCCCCGGCTGAGGACTACAGTCCCGTGTGGCACGCCCCCGGCAAGTTCAATGCTGAGACGGGCGAGCTCCAGAAAAGCGACACCAACGGCCAGCCGCCCAAATACCAAGACGTCTTCGGCGAGACACTGCTTGAGCTGGCTCGCCAGAACCCACGCATCGTCGGCGTCACACCTGCCATGCCCACAGGTTGCTCGATGTGCATCCCGATGAAGGAGATGCCAGAGCGCATGTTCGACGTAGGCATCGCCGAGGGGCACGCTGTGACATTCTCGGCCGGCATGGCAAAGGACGGTCTGCTGCCCTTCTGTAACATCTACTCGGCTTTTGCACAGCGTGCTTATGACAACATCATCCACGACGTGGCCATCCTGCGCCTGCCGGTGGTGTTCTGCCTCGACCGCGCCGGACTTGTCGGTGAGGACGGCCCCACGCACCACGGTGCTTTCGACATGGCGGCCTTGCGCCCCATACCGAACCTTACCATCTGCTCGCCCATGGACGAGGCCGAGTTGCGCCGACTGATGTACACTGCCCAGCAGCCCGACATGGGGCCGTTCGTCATCCGCTATCCCCGTGGTCGCGGCGTGCTCGCCAACTGGCGCTGTCCCTTAGAGACCGTCGAGGTGGGCACTGGCAGAAAGCTACGCGATGGCAACGACGTGGCCGTGCTGTCGATAGGGCCGATTGGCAATGACGTAGAGAAAGCAATCTCTCTAATTGAGAATTCGGAATTGAGAATTGAGAATTCTGGAATTGAGAATTATAGTCACACTGAAGGCGATAATGCCGCCAACAACTATAGTCACACTGAAGGCGATAATGCCGCCAACAAAACTAATCATAATTCTCAATCCCAAATTCTCAATTCTCAATCCTCAATTCTCAATTATAGAACTCTCAATTCTCAATCCCAAATTCTCAATTCTCAATCCTCAATTCTCAATCCTGCTCACTACGACATGCGCTTCCTGAAACCGCTCGACGAGCGCATCCTCCATGAGGTGGGACGGCGGTTCAAGCATATCATCACCGTCGAGGACGGCGTGCGCAACGGCGGCCTTGGCTCGGCAGTCCTCGAATGGATGAGCGACCACGGCTACGCACCGCACATCACCCGTCTGGGGCTACCCGACACGTTCGTTGAGCACGGCACCGTCGGGGAGCTGCGCCAGATAGTGGGCCTCGACATCGATTCTATCAAAAAAGCTATAATAGCCTCCTCAGAGGCAGAAGGGGGGACTTGCCTATGAAAATTGTCATTGCCGGTGCCGGCGCCGTAGGCACACATCTGTCGAAGCTGCTCTCCACGGAGAACCACGACTGCGTGCTCATCGACGACGATGAGGAGCGCTTGCTGAGTGTCGATGCCAACTACGACATCATGGTTGTCAATGCCTCGCCAACCAACATCAAGACGCTGAAGGATGCCGGTGCTGGCGGTGCCGACCTCTTTGTGGGCGTCACCCGCTACGAGAGCCGCAACCTGTTGGCCTGCATGCTGGCCCACCAGTTAGGCACTAAGAAGACCGTCGCCCGTATCGACAACTACGAGTACCTCTCGCCACAGAACCAGCAGATGTTCAAGCAGCTGGGTGTCGACTCACTGGTCTACCCAGAGGTGCTCGCCGCCCAGGACATCATCAGCGGCCTGCGACTGTCGTGGGTGCGCCAGCGCCTCGACATCCACGACGGCGCCCTCACGCTGCTGGGCATCAAGCTGCGTCAGGACTGTACCATTCTTAACCGTCCGCTGAAAGAGCTCTGCGGCCCCGAAGACCCCTACCTCATCGTGGCCATCCGGCGCGGCGACGACACGCTCATCCCCGGCGGTATGGACGAGCTTGAAGTGGGCGACCTGGCCTACTTTATGACCATGCCCGAACAGATACCCTACATCCGCCATCTGGTGGGCAAGGCCAACTATGAGGACGTCCACAACGTCATCATCATGGGTGGCGGCAAGACCTCCATCCGTGCCGCACTCATCATGCCCGACAACATGCACGTGAAAATCATTGAGAGCGACGCCGCCCGCTGCGAGTTCATCAACCAGTATGTCGACCGCAGCAACGCCATGGTCATCCACGGCGACGGCCGCGATCTGAACCTGCTTGAGGAGGAGGGCATTCATCGCACGCAGGCCTTTGTGGCACTCACCGGCAATGCCGAGACCAACATCCTGGCCTGTCTGGCGGCTAAGAAGCTGGGCGTACGCAAGACGGTGGCCATGGTCGAGAACCTCGATTATGTGTCGATGGCCGAGAGCCTCGACATCGGAACCATCATCAACAAGAAGACAGTGGCTGCCAGCCACATTTTCCAAATGATGCTGCGCGCCGACGTGCGCAACCTGCGGACACTGATGCTTGCCGACTGCGAGGTGGCTGAGTTCGTGGCTGCCGAGGGAGCACGCGTCACCCGAAAGAAAGTGAAGGATCTGGGCCTACCCTCCGGCATTACCATCGGCGGACTGGTACGCAACGACCACGGCATCCTTGTCAACGGTAACACGCAGATCGAGACGGGCGACAGCGTGCTCGTGTTCTGCCACCAGCACAACCTCGAGAAAGTGGAGAAGTTCTTCAAGCGGCTCACGATATGGTAAACTGGCGTCTCATCTCCAAAATCCTTGGCTCGCTGCTCTTCATCGAGGCCCTCTTCATGGCGGTGTGCCTGGCCATGGCGCTCGCCTATAGCGAGAACGACACGCTGGCATTCATCATCGCCACCCTCATCACCTTCAGCGGCGCCTTCATCTTCCGGTCCATGGGACGTCCGAAGGTGAACGCCCTTTCGCGACGCGACGCCTATGTGGTCGTCTCGCTCACCTGGATCGTATTCTCCATCTTCGGCATGGTGCCCTTCCTGCTCGAAGGGTCGGTACACGCACTCACCGATGCGTTCTTCGAGACCATGTCGGGCTTCACCACCACTGGTGCTACTATTATAGATAATGTGGAGGCGCTACCCCACGCCCTGCTCTTCTGGCGCTCCCTGATGCAGTGGATAGGCGGACTCGGAATCGTCTTCTTCACCATCGCCATTCTGCCGTCGCTCGTCGGCGGCAGTGTGAAGGTGTTCGCGGCAGAGGCCACCGGCCCTATGCGGTCGAAGATGCACCCACGGCTCTCAACGTCCGCCAAGTGGATATGGACCATCTACATGCTGCTCACTGTCGCCTGCGCCCTCTCGTTCGTTGCCGCCGGCATGAACTGGTTCGATGCCGTCAACTACGCCATGTCAACGACGGCCACCGGCGGATTCTCAACCCACAACGGCACCATTTTCCTGGCCTCGCCACTTATCGAGTATCTCGCCATCCTCTTCCAGTTCCTCGCGGGTATTAACTTCACCCTGCTCTACATGGGACTCTTCAAGTGGCAGCCACGCGCCTTCATCCAGAACTCCGAGTTCAAGTTCTACTTGGCGATGATCATCAGCGCCACGGCCATCATCATGCTGCTACTGCTGACGAAGATGCACTACGCCGTGGAGCCGGCCTTCCGAACGGCACTGTTCCAGGTGGTCTCATTCATCACCACCACCGGCCTGTCCGACACCGACGCCGGAGCATGGCCGCAGTTCACGTGGGTCATCCTCAGCCTCCTCATGTTCATGGGCGCCTGCGCCGGCAGCACCACTGGCGGCTTCAAGAGCATCCGTGGCGTCATGATGTTCAAGACCCTCCGCAATGAGTTCCTGCACATCATTCACCCCAATGCCGTGCTGCCCGTGAAAGTCAACGGCCACACCATTCCGCAGGCCAAGCTCGTCACGCTGCTCGCCTTCTTCCTGCTCTACATCATCATGCTCCTCATCGTCTGGACCATCATGGTCGTGGCAGGCGTCGACATCACCAACTCGTTCACCATCTCACTGAGCCTCATCAGCAACGTAGGCGCAGGACTCGATACCAACATCGGGCCACAAATGTCATGGGCCGACCTCTCCGTAGGCATCAAGTGGCTCTGCTCACTCCTCATGCTCGTCGGACGTCTTGAAATCATCGCCGTACTCGTGCTCTTCACCCATGGCTTCTGGAAAGAAAACTAACAGCTTAACTCAAGTTTCACGCAGCTATGAAAACGATGCGCAGCCAGCCCCGTAGGGGCGTGACAGTGGTAGCCAGCCATTTCAATGGCTGGTGTAAAGGGACGATAGGAAAAGCGTGCCGTAGGTAAGCGACAGCATCCAACCCTTGTAGCGTACCTACGGCACGCCTGCTACACCGCCACCTGTTACCAGCATTCTTGCGTCCCGTTGGTAGCAAGCGACAAGGTCGAGCGGAAATGGCTAGCTACCACTGTCTGATGCCTACGGCATTGGCTGTGTAGAACTAGCGAAACTTGAACAGCTTAATTATTTCATCTTTCATCTTTAATTTTTCATCTTTCATCTTTAATTTTTCATCTTTCATGTTTAAGTTCCATCCGCTGCTAAAGCAGACACTATGGGGAGGCAACCGAATCATCCCCTTCAAACACCTCAACGGCAACATAGACAACGTCGGCGAAAGCTGGGAAATCTCGGGTGTTCCAGGCAACGAGACCATCGTCAGCGAAGGCCCACAACAAGGTAAGTCCCTTAACCAGCTGGTGAGCGAGCTAAAGGGCGCACTCGTCGGCGAAGAGAACTACCGTCTCTACGGCGACCAGTTCCCCCTGCTCGTTAAGTTCATCGACGCATGCCAGGACCTCTCCATACAGGTACACCCCAACGACGAGATAGCCCATCGCCACGGACAGCTGCGTGGCAAGACCGAAATGTGGTACTGCATGAACGACGAGGCTTCGCTCTACTGCGGCCTCAAGCGTGTCATCACGCCCGAGGAATATGCCCAGATGGTCGACGACGACACCATCACCGACGCACTGGCACGCTACGACGTCCACGAGGGCGACGTCTTCTTCATCCCCGCCGGGCGTATCCATGCCATCGGCGCCGGCTGCTTCGTGGCCGAGATCCAGCAGACCAGCGACGTCACCTACCGCATCTACGACTTCAAACGCAAGGATAAAGACGGCAACTACCGCGAACTGCACACGCAGCTCGCCGCAGAGGCCATCGACTACAAGGTGCTACCCGACTACCGCACCTCCTACACGCCACAGCTGGACATGCCACAACAAGTGGTGAAGTGCCCATACTTCACCACCGCCGTATACGACCTTACCGAGCCCATGCTCATCGACTACACCGACCTGGACTCCTTCGTCATCCTCATCGGCATCAAGGGCGAAGGAACAATCACCGCCGATGGTGAGACAACGACGTTCCGCGCCGGCGAGACCATCCTCCTGCCTGCCACCACACAGCAGGTAGAAGTTCAGGGTACGCTGCGCTTCCTAGAGACGTATGGGTAAATAAAAACCCACCCCTAACCCCTCCCCAAGGGAGGGGAATGTGTATAGTTTTTCCGCGGAAAGGGAGGTAGCAGGCGTGCCGTAGGTACGCGACAACGGTATTCTTGTCGCGTACCTACGGCATGCTTTTCCTATCGCCCCTTTACACCAGCCATTCTTGCGTCCTGTTGGTAGCAAGCAGAGCTCTAGCGAGAAGTAGTTAAACCCAAATTGGTCATTAGAACCGTAAGAAACCTGCCCTAACCCCTCCTGTAGGAGGGGGATAAGTTACCTTATCCGCTGCAGGTCTATCTTATCCCCCTCCTAAGGAGGGGTTAGGGGAGGTCTCTTGTGCTAACGACCGATTCGGGTTGAATAAGTTACCTTCTCCGCGGATAAACTATACAAATTCCCCCTTAAAACCCACCCCTAACCCCTCCCCAAGGGAGGGGAATTTGGTTACCTAGTCCGCGGAAAAACTATCTAAATCCCCCTCCCTTGGGGAGGGGCTAGGGGTGGGTTTTAGGGCCTTAGGGGTGGGTTTTAGGTCTTTAGCCTTTTACTTCTTAGTACGTCACTCTCGGCTCGAGTTCCTTGGCTTGGTCGATCATCTTCTGCACCTCGCTGACGGCAGGCACACGGCCGCAGATGCGTTTCTCGGCATTCACTTCCTCCAGCTTCGGCTGCAGGTTCTCGGCAACGCGGTGACGAAACTCTTTCACGGTGTCCACACCGGCAGCCTCAAGCAGCTCGGCGAACTGCGGGCCTACGCCGTTGATGCGGAACAGGTCGGCATGGTTCGTCCAGCGCAGGATCAGCTTCTCGCTGATGCCCGTAGCCTCAGCCAGTTCCTTGCGTCCCTTGGGTGCAGCACATTTGTCAAGCAATTCGCTGACCTTGGTGATGCCAGCGTCCATGAGTTTGGCGGCATAAATCTCGCCTACGCCCTCGATTTCTACAATCTTGTAATCCATAATTTGTACAGGCTTTTAGTTAATAAAAAAAGATACATTATTTGTGCACAAAGATAAGCAGTTTTCTCGAATATACCATCGAACGCCACCGCTTTTTGTGATTATTTAACTCAACTTATGCAAGCACGGCAGGGCCTATCTGCGCAAAAAAGTGTACCTTTGCAGTCGATTATGCGCATTGTACAATTCCTGAAGACGTGGACACTGCCAGTAGCAATGGGTACTGGCGCACTGCTTTATGCGCTGTTCGCACTCACACCGTGCCTCGACGCCGCGGGCGACCGCCTGGCGCCCTGGTTCGACACGCTGCTGCCCACGTTCATGTTCCTGGTGCTCTTCGTCACGTTCTGCAAGGTCGACTTCCACAAGATGCGCCCGGTGTGGTGGCACCTGTGGGTGTCGCTGCTCAACGTGCTGTTTGTGGGCGTCATCACCGCGCTCATCGTTGGCTTCCGCCTCAAGGGCGACACGCTGGTGCTGATGGAGTCGCTGCTGATGTGCGTCATCGCCCCCTGTGCCACGGCGGCGGCTGTGGTGACACAGAAGTTGGGGGGCTCGCTGGAGGAGATCACGACCTACACGTTCATCTCGAATTTCGTATGCGCCGCACTGGTGCCACTGTGTTTCCCGATGGTCGAGCAGCAGGACGACGTACCGTTTTGGGCCGCTTTCTGCCGCATCCTCTACCAAGTGGTGGCGGTGCTGGTGATGCCGATGCTGCTGGCCTATGTCGTGAAGCATCGGCTGAAGCGCTTCCACCGCTGGGTAGTCAGCATCCGCGACCTCTCGTTCTACCTGTGGAGTTGCTCACTGATGATTGTCACGGGCGTCACCGTACGCAACATTGTGCATGCCCAGGCATCGTCGCTGCTGCTCGCAGCCATCGCCATACTGGGGCTGGTGGTCTGCGTGGTGCAGTTTTCCGTGGGCCGCTATGTGGGCCGTCGCTGCGGGTGCGAGATGGAGGCGGGCCAGGCGCTCGGACAGAAGAACACGGCCTTTGCCATCTGGATGGCCTACGCCTTCCTGACACCGCTGTCGAGTGTCGGTCCCGGCTGCTACATCCTTTGGCAGAACATCATCAACAGCGCAGAAATATGGAGGAAGATGAAAGATGAAAGATGAAAGATGAAAGATGAAAATTAAAAATTAAAGATGAAATATTTCATCACAGAGAACGCAGAATTGTTCGCCCAAGGGATGCGCAGCCTCAGTGGCCTCCGTGACTCTGTGTGAGAAACTCCTCCCTCCAAAACTATCGTCTCCTAACTCCCCTTTAACTCCCCCTAACTTCCCTTTAACTCCCCTAAAAAACTCCTCACACGGAGACACAGAGAACACAGAGTTATTCGCCCCAGGTACGCGCAGCCTCAGTAGCCTCCGTGACTCTGTGTGAGGAAAAAATATTCTCACACGGAGACACAGAGAGCACAGAGTTGTTCACCCCCAAGGTATGCGCAGCCTCAGTGGCCTCCGTGACTCTGCGTGAGGAAAATGAAAGATGAAAGATGAAAAATGAAAAATGAAAGATTGAGAAATTAGGCCGAAAGTTTTGTGCTTTCACCTTTTTTGCGTACCTTTGCACACGAAATGCCAAGACTACTCACTGCGATAGCCGCGCCACTCGTCAGCGACCCCACGACCATCTTTGTTGTGGTGCTGCTCATCATCCTCTTCGCTCCCATCGTCATGAGCAAGCTGCGCATTCCCCATATCGTCGGCATGGTGCTGGCAGGCGTGCTCGTAGGCCCCTACGGCCTGAACATCCTGGCGCACGACCGCTCGTTCGAGATCTTCGGCAGCGTGGGACTGCTCTACATCATGTTCCTGGCAGGACTGGAGATGAACCTCAACGACCTGCAGAAGTACGGCGCACGCATGACCATCTTCGGGGCACTCACATTCTTTGTGCCCTTCGTCATTGGTTACTTTGTGGGCGTCACGCTGCTGGGCTACACGCCGGCGGCAGCGATGCTCCTGGCGTGCATCCTGTCGTCGAACACGCTCATAGCCTACCCCATCGTCGCCCGCTACGGCCTGCAGAAGCACCGCGCCGTGGTGCTAAGCGTAGGCTCGTCAATGCTCGCCCTGTCGCTGGCACTGCTGGTGCTGGCCGCCTTCTCGGCAGCCCATCGGGGCGGTGCCGATGTATGGTTCTGGCTGCTGTTCATTGGCAAGGTCGCCGTGTTCAGCGCCGCCGAGGTGCTCATCGTGCCACGGCTGACGCGCTGGTTCTTCAATCGCTACAACGACGCGGTGATGCTGTTCATCTACACCCTCTCCGTGCTCTTCATCAGTGCCGCGGCGAGCAGCGCCATCGGCCTCGAGGGCATCTTCGGCGCCTTCGTTGCCGGTCTTATCATGAACCGCTACATCCCCTACGTGTCGCCGCTGATGAACCGCATCGAGTTCATCGGCAACGCCCTCTTCATACCCTATTTCCTCATCGGCGTGGGCATGCTCACCGACCTGCGCGTGATGTTCAACGGCGCAGCCACCGTCTGGGTCGTGCTGTGCATCGTCTTCTTCGGCACCTTCGGCAAGGCCATCGCCGCCTATCTGTCGTGCCTGCTGTTCAGGCTCAACCTGCCGTCAGGTCACATGATGTTCGGACTGACCGCTGCCCATGCTGCAGGCTCCATCGCCATGGTGATGGTGGGCATGGGACTGATGACGGCCGACGGGCAGCCACTGGTCGACAGCACCATGCTCAACGGCGTGGTGATGATGATCCTCTTCACCTGCATCATCAGCTCGGTCACCGTCGACCGCGCCAGCCAGCAAATCCTCCTCCACACCAAGCTCCACGGCCCTGAGACCAGCGAGCGCCATGGCGACGACGAGAAGATGCTGCTGCCACTGGCCCACGACGACGATGCCGACCGCCTGGTGCGTGCCGCCATCCTGATGAGCAACCGACGCCTGAACCGCGGACTCATAGGCCTCAACGTCGTCTACGACGACCCCTACAGCACGCGCAAGCAGAACGAGGGGCGCCGACTGCTCGAGAAGGCAGTGGCCACCGCCGCCTCTGCCGACGTGCGCATGCAGATGCAGAGCCGCCTCGCCACCAACATCGCCAACGGCATCAAGCATGCCTTCAAGGAGAACGATGCCTCCGAGATGCTCATGGGCATGCACCAGCGGCGGTCGCCCGGCGACCCTTTCTGGGGCGCCTACACCCAAGGCATCATCACCGACATCAACCGCCAGATCATGCTGTGCCGCTTCAACCGCCCCCTCAACCTGCTGCGGCGCATCCAGGTGGCCATCCCCTCACGGGTGGAGTTCGAGGCAGGCTTCTATCGGTGGGTCGAGCGGCTGGCACGCCTGGCCGAGAACCTCGGCTGCCGCATCGTGTTCCACGGACGGCAGGAGACCACCGCCTTCATCCGCGAATACATCCAGAACCGCCACCCCCATGTGCGCGCCGAGTATGTCCTGATGGAACACTGGAAGGAGCTGACGTCGCTCGCCCAGCAGGTCAACGACGACCATCTGCTCGTCATCATCACCGCCCGCAAGGGAACGGTCAGCTACAAGCCGTCCTTCGAGTACCTGCCACGCGAGCTCGACCAGTTCTTCACCCACTGCTCGCTCATGATCCTCTATCCCGACCAGAACGGTCAGCCACAGGACACCATGACCTTCACCGCACCGCAGCAGCAGACCGACGAGAGTGCCTACGAGCAACTCTCAGCATGGCTGTGCCGGAAGGTCTTTCGCAACGGATGGACACGGACGGGGAGTTGAGCAACGGACGGAAACGGACTTTTGGGGGCAACGGACGAAAACGGACTATAACGGACAAGGGTGTAGAAGGGACGGACGGGGACGGACAAGGGCGGAGAAGGGACGGACTACGAACGAATAAAGAATGTTATAATAAGCTATGCTACTATACGAAGAGATATCGAACAAGATTCTGCGAGCCTACTTCAACGTGATTGACACTCTGGCGTATGGATACGCCGAGGAGGTTTATGAGAATGCGCTATGCATAGAGTTCGACGAGATGGGAATACCATACGAGCGGCAGAAACTGCTGAACGTCAACTACAAGGGGCACCTCATCGGCACATTCAAGCCAGACATCATCGTCGATGGTAAAATTATCATCGAACTGAAGGCCATAGCCAACGTGCTGCCTATTCACGAGGCACAAATCTATAACTACTTGGCCATTACGAGCCTCGACATAGGCTACATCCTAAACTTCGGTGAGAACCGCACTTACCGCCGCTACCTGCGAAAGGGCACTAAACTCAACAACCGCTGAGCGCCTCCCCACCCGTCCGTCCCCCGTCCATTATAGTCCGTCCCCATCCGTTCCCGTCCGTTCCCGTCCGTCCCTTCTACAACCTTATCCGTTTTAGTCCGTTTTCGTCCGTTGCCCCAAAAGTCCGTTTTGTCCGTCCCCGTCCGTTCCCGTCCGTCCCCGTCCGTTCCCGTTCGTCCCTTCTACAACCTTGTCCGTTTTAGTCCGTTTTCGTCCGTTGCCCCAAAAGTCCGTTTTGTCCGTCCCCATCCGTCCCCGTCCGTTCCCGTCCGTCCCTTCTACAACCTTGTCCGTTTTAGTCCGTTTCGTCCGTTGCCCCCAAAAGTCCGTTTTAGTCCGTTGCTCAAAAACAAATAAAGAAAGAAGATATGATTGACATTCACAACATCACCAAGAGCTTCGGCCCACTGCAAGTGCTCAAGGGCATCGACCTCCACATCGACCGTGGCGAGATCGTCAGCATCGTAGGTCCCAGCGGAGCCGGAAAGACCACCCTCCTGCAGATCATCGGAACCCTCGACAGCCCCGACAGCGGCACCGTACGCGTCGACGGCGTCGACACCACCACCCTCTCGCAGAAGGCGCTCAGCGACTTCCGCAACCGCCACATCGGCTTCGTCTTCCAGTTCCACCAGCTGTTGCCCGAGTTCACCGCCATCGAGAACATCATGATTCCCGCCTACATCGCAGGGCGCTCCACGCGCGACGCACGCAGCCGCGCCGAAGAGCTCCTCGCCTTCATGGGACTCACCGACCGTGCCCACCACAAGCCCGCACAGCTCAGCGGCGGCGAGAAGCAGCGCGTAGCCGTCGCGCGCGCCCTCGTCAACAACCCCGCCGTCATCCTCGCCGACGAGCCGTCGGGCTCACTCGACTCGCGCAACAAGCAGGAGCTCCACCAGCTCTTCTTCGACCTCCGCGACCGCTTCGGGCAGACCTTTGTTATTGTCACCCACGACGAGCAGCTCGCCACACTCACCGACCGCACCATCCACATCAAGGACGGGCTGATAGAAGCCCCCCTTTCGTCCCCCGACGCCCCCCTTTCGTCCCCCGAGGGGGACACGACAGCCCCTGCGGACGAAACGATAGTAGCCCCCTCGGGGGCAGAAGGGGGGACGGTATGATTAACCTCGGCGACTACAACACCCTGCCCATCGTGAAGCACACCGAGCAGGGCCTCTACCTCGACGGCGGCGTCGAGGCCGGCGAGATCCTGCTGCCCCGGCGCTACGTCACCCGCGACATGCGCGTCGGCGACACCCTCGACGTGTTCCTCTATCTCGATCAGGACGAGCGACTCGTGGCCACCACCGAGCACCCCTACGCCAAGGTCGGCGAGTTCGCCTGCCTCGAAGTGGCGTGGATCAACAAGTACGGCGCCTTCATGAAATGGGGACTGCTGAAAGATCTCTTCTGTCCCTTCCGTGAGCAGAAGCAGCGCATGGAGCAGGGCAAGAGCTATGTCGTCTATATCAAGGTCGACGACGAGAGCTACCGGCTCATGGCCACCGCCAAGGTCGAGAAGTACCTCGCCGACGACCGGCCACCCTACAAGCATGGCGACGCCGTCGACTGTCTCATCTGGCAGAAGACCGACCTCGGCTTCAAGGCCATCGTCGACAACCGTTACCAGGGCCAGCTCTACGACAACCAGATCTTCAGGCAGCTGCGCACAGGCAACCGCCTCACGGCCTACATCGACCACATACGCCAGGACAACAAGATCGACCTCACACTCCAACCCACAGGGCAGCAGCACACACTCGACTTCGCAGAGACCCTCCTGCGCTATCTCTACGAGAACGACGGGCGCTGCGACCTCGGCGACAAGAGTCCGGCAGAGCTCATCTACGACCGCTTCAAAGTCTCGAAGAAAGCTTACAAACGCGCCGTCGGCGACCTCTACAAGCGACACCTCATCACCATCGGCGACGAAGGCATCAGGCTGGTCAACTGAACACCTGCCAAGATTTCGAGAGTGCCAGGCTCCGAGGGGGCTGACACATCGCTCGGCAACAAACGACACTTCGCTCGGAGACAACCGACACTTCGCTCGGAGACAACCGACACTTTGCTCGGAGACAACCGACACTTTGCTCGGAGAAGACCACCAGTCCGCTCCGAGAAGACTAACAGTCCGCTCCGAGCGGACTGCCATTCTGCTCGGAGCGGACTGTCACTCCACCTCGAAATACAAAAAACGTGAATGCGATGATCTGATGGATTCTGCTCGTTAACCACATCACCTTGTGAGCGAGAACTTCAGTGAGAGTCCGAAGTCCTGGGTGGTGGTGGGATATGACGACGAGGAGAGCAGCGGTGTGTTGGTCTGTCGGTCGTAGTAGGCGGTGAGGGTAAGGAAGCGCGAGAGGGTGTAGTCGGCTGAAAGCGAAATCTTCAGGGCGGAGTTGCCGCTGCTGGCCGAGGAGACGCCCGAGGCGATGTCGCGGGTGATGGCCGCCTGCTTACGGAAGGAGATGTCGAGACGGGTGTTGAGGTCGTGGTTGACGCCTCCCCTGCTGTTCGATTTGCTGTTTGACGATTTGCTGTTTGACTTGTCGTCGTCGGCGCCGTTGGCACCCTTCTTGTTACTGCCCTTGATCTTGCGGCTGCTGCCACTGCCGAAGAGGTTGAAGTTCTGAATCTTGTAACCCAGTCCGATGACCCAGTCCTTTGAGAGCTGCTCGTTGATCTGCACGCTGGTCATCGAGAGGTTGAGCACGCGTGTGGTCTTATACTCGACCTTCGCGGTGAGGTTGTTAAGGAAGGTGACGTCGAGGCCGAGCAGTGGCGAGAATGACTCGTTGATGCTGACCGTGCTGATGTTGTAGGGCGACGACGGCGTGTAGCTACCATCGGCGGCCTGCACATAACCCAGGTCGCCCATGTATTCGAGCCATGAGCTGTAGCTGGCGTAAGAGCCGACGCTGTAGACGGACTTATAGGCATGGTTGAGGTTGACGGACTTGAAGTGGTCGCGGAACCAAGCGAGCTTGGCGAGACCGGCATAGCGCACCGTCCAGTTGGGGAGGAGGCGCGATAGCGCGGGGAAGATGTCGATGGAGGAGCTGCCACCAAGGGTGTAAGTAGAGAGGAACGCGGGCACGAGGACATCGGCGCTGTAGCGGTCGACGGGGTTGATATTGCCCGCCAACGCCCCGGAATGCGAGCTGGAAGCCGAGGGATACTGCGCCTGCACACGGTCGCGGAATGCGGCGATCTTTCCACAGAACTCCTCGAACGACTTCGAGTGGTAGCCGTTGTTGGCATTGCCCATGCCCTCGAGGGCACTCTTGATGCTGATGGTGGTCATGGTGAAGGAGCCGCTGTGGGTGGTGGGCGAGCCGGCATACATGAACTGCACGCTCTTGGCGCGGTTGACGGTGCGCGTGGCCGAAAGGTCGATCTTCAGGTCGCGGGCAGGCTCGACGGTGGCCTTGAGCTGCAGGTCCTCGGTGCTGCTCGACGTCGAGGGCGTGGCCACGGAGTCGGCACGCAGCAGCCAGTTGTTGGCGAGGGCCTTCTGCACATAGTCGTCGCCGGTGAGGCCGAAGGCGAAGTCGAGGCCCGGCGACATGACACCACCGGTGCGCTGTCCGAACATGTCACCAATGGTAGGCATGAAGCCTGGCAGGGCCATGGACGCCTGATTGCGGTAGCTGAGGTTGACGGAGCGCACCATCATGAGGAAGCGCGCCGTCTGCTGTGCGACGTTGTACCACAGCTTGTCGTCCAAGGGCGGCTTGGCGATGACGCTGATCTTCAGGTCGAGAGAGGAGACGACCGGGACCTCCTCGGTGACCACCTCTGGCTCCACGGCGGGCGTAGAGGCCACGGCGGCGGAATCGACGGCCAGGGAGTCGGAGACGGCGAGGAGCGAGTCGGGCGTGGCGTCCTGGTTGCCCTTACTGCCTTTCGACCGGTCGGCTTTCTTCTTTGACTTGTCACCCTTGCCCTGCTGCTTGCCACTCTTGCCCTGCTGCTTGTCGCTGAGTGCCTGCCAGACGTCCTTGGGCACCCAGACCTTGATCTTGTTCTCGTCGAGTGCCTTCCACTTGATGGCAACAGCCTTGCCGTCCTTGTTCTTGGCAGAGACGATGAGGCGCTTCGACTTCTTGCCGTGCTGCACCTCGATGGTGGTATCGGGCTGGATGGTGATCTCCTTCTGGAAGGCGTTCTTGTTCTTGGGCAGCTGCTGCTTGTCCTTCGGGTCAGGGGGCGTCTCGCCCTCGGCATCCTTTCCGCCGGGCGTCTTAGCCTTGAGCTTGTCCTTGGCTTTGTCCTTGCCCTTACCCTTGGGTTCGGGCTTCTTGTTGTTAGCCGCTTTCTTGAAGCGCTCGTTGGTCTTCTTGAGGAAGGGGATATGGTTGTAGAGCGTCTCAAGGTTCAGCGCGCCATTGATGTTCAGGTTGCGGTTGTTCTGGATGGTGTTGCCCAGGGAGGTACCGTCGTCGAGCTCGGTGCCGCGCAGCCAGGAGTAGGTGGCGGAGTAGGAGGCGTCGGTCTTCAGCCAGTCGAAGATGGGGAGCTTGTCGAGGGGCACCTGGTAGCTGGCGGTGAACGACTGCTGGTAGTCGAGCGGCGTTCCCCAGTGGCCAATGGACTGCCACACGGAGTCTTTCCATGCCTGATAGTGGTCGGCGTAGAGGTCCTTGTTGATGGGCGTGTAGGGCTCCTCAATCTCGGCGTGGGTGGCCGACTGGAAGTTCATGTGCAGGTTCTTGGTGAGGTCCCAGCGTAGCGAGAAGTCACGGTTCCAGAGGAACTGCTCTGAGAAGGTGAGGGGCAGCGACGGGTTCTCGGTGTTCTCCAGGTCGCGCTCCTGCAGCTCGTAGTAGCTTCGCGAGATTTCGCTGCTGAAGGAGATGCTCTGCGGCAGATAGTTCAGACCGAAGGCCTTGGGGAACTGCGACCACTTGCTCTGTGAGCCACCCTTCTGCGAGGACTGTGACTTCTGCGATGACTGCGACTTCTGGCCACCCTTCTGGCTGGCCCCCGACTTCTGCGTCTTGTTGAAAGGCTCCCACGTCTTGTAGACGGGCGAGTACGAGTAGTTCAGCGAGCCCCGCCACTGGTCCTCGCGCTCCCAGACGGTGGTCTCGCCGGTGGTGTAGCGGTGCTGGTGGCTGTAGGAGACCGAGAGGTTAGCCGGGTCGAAGGGCATGGGGTGCCGCTTGTTCTTGATGCCCACGCGGGCGTTGGAGATGGAGAAGTTGCGCGTGGTGTTCTTCGTCACGGCGAGCGACTCGATGCTGTCGCGCTCCTGCCTGTTGGCAGCGGTCTCGAGGGCATCGTCGAGCTCCATGTCGGTGTCGAGCGGGTTGTATCGCGGACTGATGGTCTCCTTGGTGTAGGAGTAGTAGAGGGGCGCGTTGACCTGTGCCTTGTCGGGGAAGAACTTACCCAACTCGAGGTTGGCGGTGACGGAGTAGGACCGCTGGTTGTCGGTGGAACGCTGCATGACAGTCTCCTCGAGTCCGCCGAAGCCGTCGGTGATGTAGCGGCCCGTGAGGTTGACCGAGCCGAAGTCGGAGAGCTGCACGTTCATGGCGCCTGAGGCAGCCCAGCCACCATCGTTGTTGGCCTCGCGGAGGCGCAGCTCGTTGATCCACACCTCGCCGGACTTCATGCCGCTGGCAAGGTTGCGGACGCCGATGATCATGGTCTTCACCTCGCCGAGGGAGGGGTTACCGATGATGGAGATCTTGTTGTTTGGCTTGTCGGGGTCGTAGTCGGTGAACAGCTGATTGTAGCTGGCTACGCCCTCGGCACGGGCCTTGTTACGAGCCTTCTTCAGGGCGGTGAAGACGCTCATGTTGATGTCGAGCATGTTCTCCTCGGGCCAGACGAGCGGGCGGTCGGAGGGCACGTTCCAGCGGTAGTTACCCTCGGGTGTGAGCTTCAGGGGGATGAGGTACTCGTAGTAGTTGCTCTTGTAGTCGGAGCCGAGGCGGATGAAGACGGCCAGCTGGTTGTCCTCGAGCTGGGTGTTGTTAGGCACGAGGTGGTTGGCGTGTACGAACATCTGCAAGTGCTTGTACTGGCGCAGGTCGAGGTTGGTGTTCTTGTAGACGGCCTTCGACTCGTTCTGCGAGAGGTTCTTCACCACGAGGCAGAGGGCCTGCTCGTTGTTCTCGGTGAGCTGTGGCTGCGAGGGGTCGGTGGCGCGCGTGATGCCCGGCGGCAGCACGTAGGCTACGGGCTTGCGGTCGGTGTTCTCCTCGATGTTGACGGCACTCATCTCGAGGGTGCCCGTCTCAGCGCCGGCGCTGGTCTGCAGGTTCTGCTTGTACTGGCGCCACTCGCCGCGCACCAGGTCGAGGCTGCCGAAGCGGAGCACGATGGGCTGCTCGAAGCCGGTGAGGAACATGCGCATGAAGCGGATGGAGGTGAAGTCGTTGATGGAGCCCACCTTCTGTTGGTACTCGGTCAGGGGTATGCGGTACTGGTACCAGCGCACGGTGATGGAGTCGCCATTACGCAGCTTGGCGTTATAGTCGCGGTGGTCGACGATGTAGCTGTCGTCCGACTTCTGTCCGCGGTTGTAGGCCTGCAGCTCGTCGTCGCTGATGGGTATGCGGTACTGGAAGTAGCGCTCGTACTCGTTGAGGGTGAAGTCCTGGTTGATGTCCTCGACGTCGGGGCCCGTCTTGTAGCTGGTGTCGTAGGTCTCCGTCTGGTCGTCGGAGGCTGGCGAGTTGCCCTGCGGGTTGTTGATGCGCTTGTAGCGATCCATGATGCTGCGGCGCTCCTCGTCGAAGTCGGAACCACGGAAGTAGTGGTAGTTGTCGCCGGCGGGGTCCTGCTGCCAGGCCTGTAGCAACGAGTCGTTCTGGACGACGCTGCCGATGCGGCTAAGCCACTCAGCATAAGCGCCGTAGGTGCGCTCTTCCTCGTCGGTCAGTCCGTTGAGTCCGACGTCCTGCACGTTGCGGTCGGCAGTGTTGTCGAAGGCGTAGGTCTCGGATGCCTGTACGGGTATCTTTCCCCATTGCGTCTGCTGGATGGTGCTGTTGCCGTTAGGCGTCATGCCACTCTCGTGGAACTTCTTGCCGTCGCGCAGCACATCCTCGCTGACCTCGCCGAGGTTGATGTAGAGCTCGCCGCTGTAACGGCTGGAGGTGCCCTCCTTGCGGGTATAGATGAAGGGGTCGAGCATCCAGAACTCGACGTACTCGATGTTGGCCTGCTCGAAGTCGGTGGTCTCGAGCTTGCGCATCATGCCGCCCCACTTCTGGGCGGGGTTGCGCAGGGTGCCGTCGCTGTTGTAGTCGAGCGTCAGGTTGTAGGGTCCGCGCTCCTGGGGGTAGTAGGCGAGGTTGAGCACGGGCAGCGTCGACGTGGCGCCATTGTAGGTCGACTGGTCGCGGTTGGGATAGAGCTCCTTGACATACACCTCGCGGACATAGTGGTTCGACAGCTGCTCAAGGTCGCTCTTGATATGGCTCGGCGTGAGGCTACTGCTGCGACGGGTGAAGATGGGGTCGACGTTGTACCAGGCCAACAGGGCACGGTCATAGCCCGAGGCGACCGACTCCTTGTCGTTGTAGTTGGGGAACATGGTGGGCACGCTCGAGAGCACCCAAGCCTTCGGGTCGCTGACGTCGAGCAGGTTCTTGGTGTTCTCAAAATCGTCGATGTACGAGGCGTTGTCCTGCGTGCCGTGGGGCTTACCCGCAATGAGCTGGGCAAACTCGCCGTTGAAGGTGATCTGCGAGGGCTGGGTGAGGTGTAGCAGCGGCAGTCGGTCGAGCATGTTGGTGAGCCACTGCGACTCCTGTTTCCAGTTCATGTTCAGGCCCCACAGGGTGTTGTTCAGCGGCTCCTCGCCCATCGACACCTTTGTGGTAAGGGCCTGCTCGCTGGTGTGCAGCAGGGTACCGCCGAGCGAGAAGTTCTTGGTGAAGTCGTATTGCCAGTTCAGGCCGAGCATGGTCTTGCGCTGCATGCCGTAGTTGGTGTTGTCCTCGAGCGACACCTTGACGTCGGTGCCGGCATCGATGATGCTCTGGTTGAGGATGGTGACCTCACCGGCGGAGTAGTCGACCGAGTAGTCAGTGCCCTCCTGAAGGGTGACACCGCCGGCGGTAACGACGACCGATCCCTGCGGGACGTTGTAGGCACCGAGCGAGATGACGCCGCCCTTGGCGCCCTTGTACTGCCCCGAGAGGATGAACTTGTCCTTCTCGGCATTCTGCTTGGCCACGGTCTTCGTCGAATCGTAGAGGGCGTCAAAGCAATATTTGTCGGCCAGGTCGGCCAGGCCTTTCTGCTTGAGGTAGGCGCGCAGGTAGTTGCCGAAGGGCTCGGCGGCGGGCAGGAAGATGCGGCCGTTGGTGACGGTGTAGCCCTGCACGAAGTCGAACTGTCCGTTGGCGTGCGGCTTCATGTTGGCATCGAGTCGGTCGAGGCCCATGACTTTCAGCAGGGTGGTCGACTTGAGGCTCTCCTCGGGCAGGTAGGTGAGGTAGGTGCCGGTGGTGTCGCTCTGGTACTTGATGTCCATGCGGAACTTCTCCTTCTCGACCGACGTGGCCAGGTAGTAGACGTTCTTCATCATCAGCCGCCAGTTGGCCTGCTCAGGGTTGCTGCTGGTATTCTTCAACGCCTTGACGAATAGGCACTTGCTGGTCTGGGTAACATCGGTTGAGAACTCGCCCACCTGATAGGTCTGACCGCCGTAGGTGTACTCGAAGGCGACGGCCAGCACCTGGTCGGTCTGCAGGCCGGTCTTCAGCGAGATGTAGCCGAGGGCGGTGTTCACCGTGTACTCGCTCGATGTCAGGAGGCGTGCCGACGCCAGCTTCTCGTAGTCGACGCCGCCCGTGAGCTCTGTGAACGACTCCAGGACGTTAGTCACCTGGTCGATGCCACGCGAGGCTGAGTCGATGCGGCTGACCATTGTCGAGTAGACATCGTTGGCCAGGTTCGACGGCACCTTCATACCCGTGGTGCTCCACTTGGGGTTCTTGATGTAGCTATTCTCACCCAGGTCGCTGAATGCCACGATGTTGCGGGTGTTGTTGGTATTGCCCGACTTGTTCGTAATCCACACTTCCACGCGGTTGATCTTGATACCCGTGGTCATGTTGGGCAGCGTCTGCATGGCGCGGTCGTAGATCTCGCGGAAATTGTGTGCAAGGAAGAAGTGGCGGTTCTCCTCGTAGTCGGCGACGTCGATCTCGAAGGGCGTAGTCTGTGTGCCGCCCTTCGATGAGACACTCTTCGAGCTGCTCTTCTTCTGCGAGACGACGGTCTGCAGCTTCAGCTTGCCAAACTGCATGTCGGTGCGTATGCCGAAGAGTGCCGATGCGCCATGAACGAGCGTGTTGTTCGAGGGGAAGCTGACGTTACCGGCCTCGACGAGCTTGATGATCTCGTCCTCCTTGCCGTCATACTTCAGCTTGAGGTTCTTCGTGTCGAAGTCGAAGGTGGCGTCGGTGTTGTAGTTCAGGTTCATGTTCACCTTGTCGCCCACCTTGCCGTTGACGCTGAGGTTGATCTTCTCGTCGAAGTCGAAGGCCGTCGTCTTGCGGTTACGGATGGGCAGCGACGGGTTGTCGATGTTCTTCAGCGTGGCACCCACCTTCAGCTCGGCCGTTCCTTGTGTCTTCACGCGCACGCCGCCAGGGCCGAATATTTTCTCGGCAGGGCCAAGGTCGAACTGCATGTCGGTGAAGTCGAACTTACTCTCGCCCTTCGTCTTCACGTTGTCGGCATCCTTGACACGGAAGAACTGGTAGCGGGCGCGGCGCTCGCTCCATTTCATGTATTCCTCGGGCGTCATCACGATGGGCGTGTTGAGGTACGAGTCGCCAATCTTCGAGCCGATGTAGTAGAGATTCAGCGAGTCGTTGTACTCCACCTCCTGCTTGATGTTCTCAGGCATCTTCAGGTCGAGGGCGCTCGAGTCAAGGTCTTCGACGAGCAACGGCGTGGTGCGCTGGATGCGCCAGCGGGCGTCCAACAGCGAATCGGGGATGGTCTCGTCCTCCAAGGTGAGGGTCTTGGGCTGCGCTTTCGGCTGGGCCTTTGCCGTGGTGGCAGTGTCGCCAGCCTGCTTGCCAACATTGCGCGAGGGCAGGTTGGCACGTCCTGGCCGACGTACGCCGGGCCCATTGTCGTCGCCGCCACGGATGCCGCCAGGTCGGTCGCCGCCACGGAGACTGCCAGGACGGTCGTCAACGCCTCGGATACCGCCAGGTCGGTCGTCAACGCCACGGATGCCACCAGGGCCCTCCCCATTGCCACCGCCCATGGGTGTCGCGGTTCTCAGCGGGCTCACGCCACCCTTCGACGCGGATTGGTTCTTCCGCGTCTTGTCGTCCTGAGCCATCGTGGTCAGTGCCATGATGCCTATCAGAATCAGAAGGATGTAGAGTACTCGCTTCACCTCTTAGTTCTCAGTTCTTACTTAATCTGCTTCAGCGCCAGTTTCACCACCTGCTCCACGGGCAGCGACGGCTGGTCCTTCAGGATCTGCACCACCACCTTCTGCGTGGGAGCGGGCGAGAAGCCGAGCATCGTCAGGGCGGCCACCGCCTCGTCGCGGACGGCGTTGTCGACAGGTGTCTGGACGCTGCCGCCGGCAGGAATCTCGCTGGCGATGCCGAGGGCCACAATCTTGTCGCGCAGGTCGACGATGATGCGCTGTGCGGTCATCTTGCCGATGCCCTTGATGCTTTGCATCAGCTTGACGTTGCCAGTCGAGATGACATTGCAGAGCTCGCCGACACTCATGCTCGAGAGCATCATGCGCGCCGTGTTCGTGCCCACGCCGCTGACGGTGATGAGCAGCTCGAACATCTCGCGTTCCTTTTTATTATAGAAGCCGTAGAGCACATGTGCGTCTTCGCGGATCGCCTCGTAGACGTAGAGCTTCACCTCGCCTCCCCTCGTTCCTCCCGACGGGTGCAGGTGGCCTTGGCATGCAGAATAAGTATTGAGCGAAATATTCAGACCATATCCCACCCCGGCTGCCTCAACCGTAGCCAGTGCGGGAGTAAGCTCGGTCAGCTCGCCCCTGATGTATTCAATCATAACTTGTTTCCTCGTATATATACAACAAATTAACGTCTTCGAGGGGCGTTTATTGCCTCAGTCTATCTTTTTTCGCGGCAAAAAGGCCGGAAAAGTCGAAAAACCGCCAAAATACAAATTGTAGCCGAATTGTAACCGCCATTATTTGCCTATTTTAGCAGGTTTTTGTAATTTTGCACCGTAATTACAACATACCATTATTATGACGATTGAATTATTATTCAGGCTGCTTGGCTCGTTGGCATTGCTCATCTACGGCATGAAGATGATGAGCGACGCCTTGCAGAAGATGGCCGGACCGAGTTTACGACACATCTTAGCCCGCATGACTGGCAACCGACTGACCGGCATGCTGACAGGAACGATGGTGACCTGCGCCGTGCAGTCATCATCGGCCACGACGGTCATGACCGTCTCGTTCGTCTCGGCAGGACTGCTCACGCTGGCACAGGCCATCTCGGTCATCATGGGCGCCAACATCGGCACCACACTCACGGCGTGGATCATGACGCTGGGCTACAACCTCGACCTGTCCGTGGTGGTGTTCCCCGCCTTCCTCATCGGCATGGTGCTCATCTACAAGAAGCGCCATCGCGTGGCTGGCGACTTCCTCTTCGGATTGGCTTTCCTGTTCTGGTCGCTGGTCATGCTGAGCAGCGTGGGGCGCGACATGGACCTCGCCCACAACGCCGATGTGGTCAGCTTCTTCGCCTCGTTCGACACCAGCAGCTACCTCACTATTATGGCCTTCCTGGCCGCCGGCACCGTCATCACGTGCGTGGTACAGTCGTCGGCAGCGGTGATGGCCATCACCATTCTGCTTTGCTCGACGGGTGTCTTGCCCATCTACATGGGTATCGCCTTGGTGATGGGCGAAAACATCGGCACCACGGCGACTGCCAATCTGGCGGCCCTTGGCGCCGGTACCGAGGCCCGCCGTGCAGCGCTGGCCCATCTGCTGTTCAATGTGTTTGGCGTCATCTGGGTGCTGGTCGTGTTCTATCCCTTCGTCAACATGGTCTGCGGCCTCGTAGGCTACGACCCGACGATGGCCGGACAGGCCGAGCGGATCCCCGTCGTGCTGGCCATGTTCCACACCTGCTTCAACGTGCTGAACACGGCCCTGCTCATCGGCTTTATCCCCCAGATGGAGCGGCTCGTCTGCAGGCTGCTGCCCGAAAACGACAAGGAGGCCAAAATGCCCACGACACTGCACTTCATCCGTGGCGGCGTCATCCAAACGCCTGAGATCGCCATACTCCAGGCACAGAAGGAAATCGTACACTTTGCCGAACGCATGTTACGCATGTACGGCATGACTTGTGCGCTCATCGACGAGAAGGACAAGAAAGAGTTCGACAACCAGTTTGCACGCATCGAACGCTACGAGACCATCGCCGACAACATGGAGATTGAGATTGCGAATTACCTGGAGCAGGTAGGCAACGAGCACCTCTCGGACGACACCAAGGAGAAGACGCGCGTGATGCTCCGCCAGATTGGCGAGTTGGAGTCCATTGGCGATGCCTGCTTTAAAATGGCACGAACGGTCGGCCATCTGCGTGAGAACAAGGAGGACTTCACACCCGAGCAGTACGTCAGGCTGCACGACATGTTCCGAGTGGTGAACGAGGCTGTGGTTCAGATGATTGTCGTGGTGAGCGGGCGGCGCAAGGATCTCTCGCTGGACGAATCGCTCGCCATCGAAAGCGACATCAACGCTCTGCGCGACCAACTCAGGGCCGAGACCGTCACGGGCGTCAACTCGCATCAGTATTCCTACGCCCTCGGAACGCTTTACAACGACATCGTGGCCGACTGCGAGAAGATTGGCGACTACGTGATGAACGTCGTCGAAGCCCGTCTGGGCAAGCATCTGATCAGCTACAACGGCCTGTGCCTGAACATCGACAAGAAGACGGCAACCGTTGACGGCGACCCCGTGAGCCTTACCCGAACGGAGTTTGCGCTGCTTCACCTGCTCTTGGCAAACCGTGGCAAAGTGCTCTCACGCCAACAGCTGATGGACACGGTATGGAGTGGCGTCATCGTCTCCGACCGCACGGTGAACGTCAACATCACCCGCCTGCGCAAGAAGCTAGGGCCTTACGCCCAGAACATTGTCAGCCGCGCGGGGTTTGGGTATGGATTTGAGGAGTTAGGAGTGAGGAGTTAGAAGTTTTTTTGAGTTAGGAGTTAGGAGTTAGGAATTAGGAGTTTAGGGTTTAGAGGTATTCTCCTCTACTCCTTTACTCCTCTACTCCTTTACTCCTCTACTCCTCTACTCCTTTACTCCTTTACTCCTTACTCCTTTACTCCTTACTCCTTTACTCCTTACTCCTTTACTCCTTACTCCTTACTCCTTTACTCCTTACTCTTTACTCTTTTTTCAACATTTTTCCGCCAAAACGCTTGGAAAACCGAAAAAACTTCGTACCTTTGCAGCGTTTTTCAATACAACACAAAAAGACAATGAAGAAAATCAGAGCAGCCGTCGTTGGTTACGGCAACATCGGACGCTATGCCGTCCAGGCACTCGAGGCCGCCGCCGACTTCGAGATTGCCGGCATCGTGCGCAGAAACGGCGCAGCCGACCGTCCCGCAGAGCTGGCACAGTACACCGTCGTGAAGGATATCCGCGAGCTGGAGGCCGTCGACGTGGCCATCCTCGCCACCCCCACCCGCTCGTGCGAGGAATATGCGCGGCAGATACTGCCCCTGGGCATCAACACCGTCGACTCGTTCGACATCCACACCCTCATCCGCGACTACCGCCGCACGCTGATGGACATCAACCGCCAGACGGGCACCGTCAGCGTCATTGCCGCCGGCTGGGATCCGGGCAGCGACTCCATCGTGCGCACACTGATGCAGAGCCTTGCTCCTAAGGGTCTGAGCTACACCAACTTCGGCCCCGGCATGTCGATGGGCCACAGCGTCTGCGTGCGCTCGAAGGCTGGTGTGAAGAACGCCCTCTCGATGACCATCCCCCTGGGTGAAGGCATCCACCGCCGCATGGTCTACGTCGAGCTGGAAGACGGAGCGAGCCTCGACGACGTGACCGCCGCCATCAAGGCCGACCCCTACTTTGCCAGCGACGAGACCCACGTGTTCCAGGTCGAGAGCGTCGACGACGTGCGCGACATGGGCCACGGCGTGAACCTGGTGCGCAAGGGTGTCAGCGGACAGACGCAGAACCAGCGCTTCGAGTTCAACATGAACATCAACAATCCCGCACTCACCGGACAGGTGCTCGTCAACGTGGCACGCGCCTCGATGCGCCTGCAGCCCGGATGCTACACGATGATCGAGATTCCCGTCATCGACATGCTGCCCGGCGACCGCGAGGAGCTCATCGCACACCTGGTGTGAGGGAGATGGGAGATGGGAGATGGGAGAGGGGAGATGAAAGATGAAAGATGAAAGATGAAAGATGAAAGGAGGACCCACGTCGGCAGATGGGCGGTAGTCGTGTGGCTACTGCTCATGCTCCATTGTTCATGGTTCGTCAGCCCTGCCTGTGCTCAGCAGGCCGACAACTACCGCTCGCGCCTGCGCAACCGTAACGTGAAGATCGAGCAGACCAACCTGCCCATCGTCTTCATCAACGTCAGCGGCCGCATGATCCTGCGCGACAGCTACATCCTCGGCCGCATGAAAATCATACACAACGGCGACGGACAGCTGAACTATGCCGACACCGTGGGACACCCCGGACAGACCATCGACTACGAAGGATACATCGCCCTGAAGTACCGTGGCAACACCTCGTTCGACCAGTCGGACAAGAAGCCCTTCGCCTTCCGAACGCTCGAGACCAACGTGCTGCCCGACTACGGCGGCCAGAAGCAGAAGGTGAAGATCCTGGGCATGAAGAAGGACAACAAGTGGGGATTCATCGCACCCTGGTGCGACGAGGCCATGGTGCGCGACGTCCTCTCGTTCGAGCTCGCACGGCCATGGTTCGACTGGGTGCCCCACGCCCGCTTCTGCGAGGTCATCCTCGACGGTACCTACTACGGCGTCTACGCCCTCTGCGAGCGCGTCTCGAAGGGCAAGCACCGCCTCGACCTCAACGACCCGGGCGCTGACAACGGCGACCTGACGGGCGACTACCACGTGAGCGTCGACCACGGCTACGACCCCTACTACACCTCGAAGCACCACCCCTGGCAGTCGCTCGACGGCAGCCGCGTGGCCACCTGGTACACCATCAAGTACGAGTACGAAGACCCTGAGGACGACGAGTTCTGGGAGATGCCCGACGGCACCCGCGAGGCCCTGCACGCCGAGATCGACAAGATGGAGGACGCCTTCGCCGCCGACAACTGGCAAGACCCCGTCAAGGGTTATCGCAGCCATGTCGACGTGCAATCGTTCATCGACTACATGCTGGCCACCGAGCTCTCGATGAACATCGACGGCTACCGCCTGTCGACACACCTCTACAAGCACAGCGACACACGGGCACTCACCGACGGCGTCGACGCACGCTGGAAGACGACGCTCTGGGACTTCAACATCGCCTGGGGCAACGCCGACTACTACGACGGCGACAAGACCGACCGCTGGCAGTACATGCTCAACATCAACCACCAGGGCGATGGCTGCCCCGTGCCATTCTACTGGTACCGCATGCTGCAGGACACCGCCTACGTCAGCGCCATGAAGCAGCGCTGGCAGCAGTACCGGCAGACCAACCACGCCGACGAGGCACTCATGGCCACCGTCGACTCGCTCACCCGCCTGCTCACCGCCAATGGCGCCTCCGCCCGCAACGAGCAGGCATGGGGCATCTTCAGCCGCGACTACATCTGGCCCATACCCTACTACGCCGACAACTACACACAGGCCGTCCAGTACCTGAAGAACTGGATCAGCCAGCGACTGCTCTTCATGGACAAGCACCTGCTGCCACCACGCGTCATTCAGACCACACCACTGGCCGCCGCCGGATGGAATGCCGACATCGTCGTCGACCGACTGCCAGCAGCCCAGAGCACCACCATCACCATCGACGGCAGCAACCGCACATTCTACTCAGCACAGGTGCGCGCCAGCGGCGGACTACCCTCCGACGGCGTCATCACCTCGAACAACGAGGGCGTGCGCTACCAGCTCGGCGACTACGACGGCGCCAACGCCCTCTCGCTCCACGACGACGGCGCGACCGGCACACTGCTGCTGAAGGTGCCCGCCGCCACCTCCGAGCTCTTCATCCTCGCCACCAGCGGCAACGGCGCCTCGATGCTCACCGTCACCCTGAACTACACCGACGGCACCAGCGACGAGGCCGGCACCTACACCGTACGCGACTGGTCAGTGCGCCAGCCACAGGGCGACGAGGCCGTCACAGCCCTGGGTAACATCGTCCGCGACAACAACCAGTACAGCTCGGACAACCACTACTGCCTCTTCGACTTCTCAGTGCCCGTCGATGCCGACCGCCTGCTGGAGTCGGTCACCTTCACGGCCAACAACGGCGCCTACGCCGCCATCATGGCCCTCTCGATGCTCACCACCGACCAGACGGATATTGCCGAGGTATGGGCAGATCGGGGGTACGGAGGTACGGGGGTACGAGGGTACGAGGGCACCTTCGACCTGCAAGGGCGACCACTGCCCGCATCATCCTCAGCACGTCATGCCAGCATCACCATCCTCCGCTCGGCCGATGGCACTGTCCGCAAGGTGGTGCGATAAAGCCCCCTCCCCCGCCCCACTAACACTTTCTGCATTCCACTAACAATTTCTGCAGCATCCACTAACAATTTCTGCAATCGACTAACAAAAAGTGCTTTTGTTAGTCGTTTCTTTGTTAGTGTGAGTGGGGTTTTCACCTATTTTTTTTAACTTTGCAAGGTCAATGCGATGCCACAAACAACACAATTCAACAAATAACATCAACAACAATCACAATGAAAACCAAACAACTACTCATCGCCGCAGCCATGCTGTTCATGGCCATCGGCACACAGGCACAGCCACCCGCACCGCTGGAGGTAGAACCCGGAAGTAAGGGACAACTGCCCGTCAGCCAACTGCCCACATTTGGCCAACTCGAGGAAGGCCACTTCGCAGGCCTGCTGTTCAGGAACACGGCCTACTATCACAACACCTACTTCGACAGCTACGCCCTGCGCGCCGTGCTGACCATTCAGGAGCCTGCCATCATGGAGGCCGAGTCGTACACCCTGCAGTACAGGGCACACTGGGAAGACGGCGAGTGGACAACGGTCGAAGCCGACGACGAGAACTACACCGAGGGCAGAGGCTATGGCTACGACTATGGCTTCGAGCTGAAGCAGTTCCCCTACGACGTCACCGACTGGCGCGTCATCATCAACGGCGGTCCCCGCGACGGCTACATCAGCAACACGGCCACCGTGCGCATGCCCGGCAATGGCCAGATCTTCACCAACCCGGGCGGCTGGAGCATGTCGGGCACCGACATGGACGACCCCAAGCTCGTCGGCAGCGAGTATGGCAGCTCCATGTACCTGACCACCACCAACCACCTCTGGGGCGCACCGTCGGAGAGCGACTCCACCTACTACGTCAGCCACGGCTACTACCGCTACCAGTGGTACCTCGTCGACCCCGTCACCTACGAGGAGAAGGCCATCGAGGGAGCCACCGACTCCATCTACACGCCGACTGTTGCCGACGTGGGCTACATACTGGTGAAGGAGTTCCGCGGCGACGATGAGCACGTCAGCTTCTACTACCGCTTCTACCTCGGCCAGGTATGCCTGCCCGTAGTGGCATCGTTCGCGTACATCGGCAAGGACGGCTTCATTCTGAACACCGACTACATCATCCCCGAGCCGCAGAAGTCGTTCGTCTACGACCTGGAGTTCTACTGGGACGAGGAGGGCAACTTGCCCGAAGACGGCCACCTGCCCGAAGGCTGCGTCAGCGAGCGCAAGCCCGGCCAGTACGTCTTCCGCATGAACGAAGAGGACTTCAACTACATGACGTTCACGCTCTCCATCCCCGGCACCGCCCTCAAGGTGTGCTACATGAGGGAGCGGTGGGACGAGAACTGGGAGAACATCATCGGCTACGAGCCCTGGTATCGTGAGGTGCAGGTGATGGCCGACCGCTTCATTCAGCCCCTGGTCGTCACGCCTAAGTTCGGCGGCAACATCGTGCCCACCATCATCGACGTCTATGGCGTGAACATCGACAACCAGTACGCCATCGTGGCCACCGACACCCTCGCCGCCGATGCCACCGAAGGCCTTTACCTCGATGTGCCCGCGTTTGGCGACGGCGTCTACCTGAAGGCACGCGCCACCGAGACCACGGCCGAGACCTACTATCCCAGCGCGCTGACCATGGCCCAGGCCACGCTCGTCATGCCCGGCTACGACGACGACTACAACCCGCTTGAGTTCGTCATCGACCTGCAGCCCGCAGGCGCCACACCCGTCTTCGATGAGGGCGACGTCAATGGCGACGGCGAGGTCGGCATCGGCGACATCGTGGCCATCACCAACGTCATGGCTGGCATCAACGCCGACGAGGCCGCCAAGAAGGCTGCCGACGTGAATGGCGACGGCGAGGTCGGCATCGGCGACATCGTGGCCATCACGAACATCATGGCGGGGGTGAAGAATTGAGAATTGAGAAGTGAGAATTGAAGCCCCCTCCAACCTCCCCCGAAAGGGGGAGGCTTTTTTGTTACCACTGCCGCGGCATACAGGACGGAGGAGAGAACACACGGCAGGGACGGAGGAAAGAACAGACGGCAGGGACGGAGGGAAGAACACACGGACAAGGGCAGCGGCAGTGGTAACTAAAAAAAGCCTCCCCCAAGGGGGAGGTTGGAGGGGGCTGTGGGGGAGGTTGGAGGGGGCTGTGGGGCTTTAGAACAGGAGGCCATAGCCCAGGCACGAGGTGGTTCCGATGGCTGTGAGGAAGGCTGTGAGTGCGGCTACTAGGACCTTCACCGCGATCTCGATGATGCGTTGCTTTTTCATGGTTGGGATTGGGATTGAGGGGGGGGGCGCGTTAACAACGCGGCATACAGGACGAAAGGAAGAAAAGGGAGCAGAGGGGGAGGGAGAAGGGGAGGCAGAGAGAGGAGGAGGACGAGCCCGTCTGCGGCTGGGACGAGCTCCCGCTGCCCTCGCTCTATCCGCGCCGCCACCGCGAACTGCTCCGCTCCATCGTCGCCGTGAAGCTCGCCATCGGTGTCCGCAAGGTCGACCTCAAAGCCCTCGATGCCGCCTACAGCATCGTGTTCCCCAACTACACGCCGATAAATGTGAATAAGAAGAGGAAAACCACCCCCAAGAACCCAACACCTAACCCAACTTTGACCCCACTTGTCAAAAGTTTGGAAAATTTTGAGGTATTTTGAGCAGTTTTGCCCTTCAGGATGCCTTTGTTTACGTGTTTTTTTGTTTGGAGTCTGATTTGTAGTACCCAGAAATTTCGCAGGAAAGTGTTACCTTTGCACCCGCAATGCACTTCATCAGCGAGACGAGATACAATCCGAGGACTCAAA
>JAFPZD010000073.1 GCA_017417465.1 Prevotella sp.
CCTTGCGCATAGCGACCAGGCTCGCCATTTTCATCGAACCAGCCGCCGAAGACGCCATTGGTGCCGTTTGAGCCCTCGCTACCATCGTTCATCAGCGGCACGATGCTTACCTTTGCCTCTTGGAAATCGTTCTCGCTGATGCCCATCAGCTGCAGCACTTCGCTCTTGTCGATGTGTATCTGATTGCTTTGGTGATAACCATCGTACCACTTCATAGTGCAATCGGTCGTGACGGTACCGCATACCTGCTCGTCGACAACGGGCTCCTCGGGCTCAGGAATGTCGCGGATGAGCTTCGTCATGAAGTCGCAACGCTTCAGCAACCACTGGTGCATCTTCTCCACCTCATCTTTAAACTTATAGCCGCTGATAGGCCATCGCCCGAATTCACGGGTCATCGGGACGTCCTCAAGATTCTTTACATACTTCATGCACTCGTCCCAGTTGCGGCTGACGATGGAATCTTTCACCGTTGCCCACTGCTCCTTGTAGGCCTTCACGAACTCTGGACAGCCGAAAAGGTCGGTGAAGAACTGCGGCACATAGTTGTAGTTGCCGTTGCGCTTGTAGGGATTAGAGCCCATGACGGTCTCCCGATAGTTCGCGAAGAAATAGTGACCGTGATACATATCGCCCCAGTCGAAGTCGTAACCGGCATCGAAGTCCCACAGCGGACCCATCACCCACTTGCCGGCACCGTCCTTGTGCAGGTAGATGCTACGCGGCGCCGAGAGTTCTACATTATAGACAAACTCCTGAATCTGCAGGTATTTGATGAACGAAGGGATGTCGAGGAGCTGTTGCACCTGCTCGTAGTCCTTGTCCTTGATGGCCTGCTCGAGCTTGGCAAACTCAGCCTTCACAGAGTCCACGGTGTTTGCAGTTGCATATTCGTCTTTCGGATATTTCACGGCAGCCGGCATGCGGTAGACCTTCGAATAGAAGTTGTCGCCGGCATAAGGGCTTTCGCCCGGGCCGTCGTCGACATCGAGTGTAAGCAGAATGCCACCCTCGTCGCTGATGTCGACACGGTTCTTGCCTTGCTGCACCTGCTCCGTGAGCTGGTAGATGCCACGATAGTCACCATTGATGAACACCTCGACATAGCGGGTATGGTTCGTAAACGGCAGGCCAAGCCACTCTCCCATCTCAAAAACAAAGGTATTCATGAGGTCGGTGACGTCGCGGTAGTTGGCCAGCAGCACCCAGCTCTTTGCCTTGTCGAGACCTAGCAGTTTGTGTTTCTGGTCGAGTTTAATGCGATAGGGCTTCTTGTCGTACCACAACCACGAGCTGTTGCCGCGTCCACGAATGGAGGCCGAAGCCGAGTAGTTGCTAAAGGCACCACGGCCGTTCAACAGAATCTGACAGGGCATGTACTCCTCATTCGAGGTGATCTCCTTGCCGTTGTTGGTGGTGATATAGAGCTGGAACACCTGATATTTGTCTTTCGTTTCAACGGCAGGCTCGTCCTCGAAGGTCAGGCTGTCTACATCGGCAAGGCGGAAAGGCACGACGGCATCGCCCCTGACGTGAAGCAGCAACTCGCTCTGGTCGCTACTCACATCGGCATAGGTCAGGCTGTCGGCAATCATGGGGAAGTCCCACTGCGACCATTGCGACGTGGTGTGAACATGAATGCGCTGCTGGGCAAACAGAGTTGACGTAGATGCGACGAGCAGCGCCAATAGTAGTGATTTCTTCATATCA
>JAFPZD010000074.1 GCA_017417465.1 Prevotella sp.
CAATGACGAGGAAGCCATCGGCTTACTAAATCGCCTGCTTGAACAACTTCATCAGGCAGGCTATACCAATCACGGCAGCAAAATAGAAGTAGTGTATGTCGCCTCTGGCGCACAGTATGTTAACCATATCGACACCCAGATATTCGGTGAGCATAAGCAACAGGAAGAGACACCACCCAAATCAGTGAAAGACACACGACCCACACCTGTGAACAACACACCACCACCTCTACCCCCAGAACTTAGCACGCCCAAAGCCATGGAACTTTGGAAGAAAGTCCAAGCAGCAGGTTACGTAGATGAAAACTACCAGCCAAGGAAATCTCGCACACAAGCAGCGCTGTTGGCTTATGAAATGGCCAAACGCCTAAATATCCGCAAGAAGTGGAAAGTGTTCGAGGCGCTATGGAATAGGAAGAATATGCGGAGCGATTATAATATAGCTCTCAGACAACATCAGTCGCTCGATTTTCAAGACTGTTTGAAACAGCTCTTAAATGATTAGAATTAATAAAAAGGTCCAGGTGCAATGAGGTGCATCTGGACTTTTCTCTTATAAGCGTAGGTGCCAAGCGTAGGTTATGCGTAGGTAGTTAATGACGATAAATAGTTGTACCTTTGCCCCTGGAATCGCGATCCATGAAATGAACATTAACAACAACAAGAAAACTATGGATGAGACAGTAAAGAATGAAGTGAGTGAAGAGATTGAACACCAGGGCGAAGATACGCAGAAGAGTCCGCTGATGCTGAAACTGGACCAGTATCGCATCACACCCGACAAGCAGTTGCCGAAGATGGATTTCCTGTTCAGGCTGTTCGGCAAGCCGTGCTTCCCCCGTCGCGAACTGGTGGCGATAACCGGTAAGGCAAAGTCGGGCAAGACGTTTGTGTCGTCCATGCTGATAGCGTGCTGCCAGCAGCGCGACGTGCTTTCATTCCATCGCGAATGTGAGACGCCGCTACGTGTGCTGTGGTACGATACGGAGCAGAGCGACGAGTCGACGCAGGACATACTGAAGAACCGTATCATGCGCATGACTGGTGGCGATGCCGTCAGGCAGCCTACGCTGTTCGACGGTCCGCGGACAGAGCCGTCGCTCGACATCTTCAACGTCCGTGCCGCCGAATGGAAGCTGCGGCGTGCGCTGTTGATAGATGCCGTCAACATGTGCAAGCCCGACCTGGTTATCGTCGATGGCATCCGCGACCTGGTGAACGACATCAACGACGGTGTGCTGGCACAGGAGGTGATGGAGGAACTGCTGCACCTGGCTACCAGTGCCGAATGCTGTATAGCCTGTGTGCTGCACCAAAACAAGAGTGGCGAAGACCATAACCTGCGCGGCTGGATAGGTACGGAGCTGATGAACAAGGCCTTCGAGATATACAGCTGCGAGAAGATGATGCCGCAGCGCATCTTCAAGTTGGAGCAGACGCAGACGCGTAAGTACGACATTGAACGGAAAATGTATTACGAGGTGACTGGCGACGGACTGCCCGTCATGAGTGGAGAACCTCCAGTCGATACAGCAGAATTCCCACAGTTGAACCAAGAGTATAAGGTCACAGAAGATGACGGCGGCTGGCACATGGATGTTCGCCGACTGTTCAGTGACGTACTGTCTGGTCATGACCAGATATCGGGCAGTGAGTTGCGTGATGAAGTGTGCAGACGTGGCAATATCGTTTCATGGAAATTCTACAATTCGCTACTTAACAAGGCAATTGACGAGAAAGTAATCTTGAAGTCGTTCGACCACGTAGGGCATGTCATTTATACGATGGCTCCCTTCTGAAGCCCCACCTCCCCCTTATATTTCCGTTCCCCTATAGGGGGAACTCCAATATAGGGGGCGGGCTTCTCCAGGGAAATGAAAAAGTGATGCGTATGAAGTTCAGCGAACTATTCCCCTATACATTCAAGGCCCTTAGGCACGAGCTGGGCCACGACCGTCCGCGCGACAGCCGCCCTATGTGGCAGCAACGGCTGTCAGCCGACAGCGGCTTCTGCCGTGCCGTGGTGGCCAACGGCTACCTGACCGAGACACAGGTGCAGCGGGCTGCACAGCGCTACCGCCTGGGCTGCAGCCGCAACGGTGGCGTCATCTTCTGGCAGATAGACACCACGGGCAACGTCTTCGACGGCAAGATCATGTACTACCGCACGGACTGTCACCGCGACCACGACCGCCATCCGCAGTGGGTCAGCAACCTATTGAAGCGCCACTATCTGCAGGACGACAAGGAGCTGATAGCCAGCATCCCGTCGTACCACTGCCTGTTCGGTACGCACCTTCTGACTGGTGAACGGTTAACGGTTAATGGTGAACGGTTAAACAACAACCATCAACCAAGAACCATGAACCATGAACCGGCTATTGCAGTGGTCGAGGCCGAGAAGACGGCAGTCATCATGTCCGAGCACTTTCCGCAGTACCTGTGGCTGGCAGCCGGCGGCCTCTTTGAACTGACCGCCGACAAACTCTTTCCGCTACGCCGCCACCGCATCGTCCTCTTTCCCGATACCGACCCCGACCTCACGGCCTACACCCGCTGGTACGAGGTAGCCCAGGAGGCCCGCCGCCTGTATGGTCTGGACATCAGCGTCAGTCCGTTGCTGGAGCAGCGTGCCACGCCCGAACAGAAAGAGCGCAAGATTGACCTCGTAGACTATCTGTTTGAAAACCCATATCATTCATCATTAAAAACCACATGATTAACTTTTACGACAAGAACCGTTTTATCAGCAAGCGCACATTGGCCCGCCTGGCCGATGTCTCGCCCCGAACCTTCAGCCGCTATCTGCAGTCACGCCGTCCCATCCTCGACGCGATGGGCATCAGTCCCAAGGCACAGAAGCTGCCGCCGCAGGCTGTACGCTACATCTGTGAGGACTACTGCATCGACCTGCCTCCGGAGCTACAGAATCAGGAAGCCCTGTCCAAGTCGCCCCTCTACCAGAAATTCCTCCTTGCCCTGCAAAACAGTGAACCTTTTTACTAAAAAACAACTTTTTCAGGCAAGAGTCTGCCAAAGTCGGACAACGCCCTTCCTGAATGTAGTACCTTTGTACTCGTTAAGGCAAGTGAGCCGAAGGACGGTCACTTTAGACCCGTGCTGAAGTCAGTTTCCACCTGTTCCCAAGTCATCTACGACCCGTTCCGAAGTCATCTTCTGGGGGTAAAGTGACTCAACTACGACCGCAAG
>JAFPZD010000075.1 GCA_017417465.1 Prevotella sp.
TGAAACTATTAAATAAAATTAGTTTTCAATTAGGACAATTCGTTTCCAACACAAACATTTCAATTAGGACAATTCGTTTCCATCACAAACATTTCAATTAGGACAATTCGTTTCCAACACAAACATTTCCTGTTCATTCCAACCGTAAGGTCGGAACATTTTTTTTCTTATTGTTGGAAATGATTCTTTCTCATTCTTGCTGATTTCTTTCAATACAATACCAAGTTATTTTTTAATTTCTACTTAGCCAGTAAGGCTATGGCAGTTTAGGGTACTGCTGGAAGTCGGGCTTACGCTTCTCGAGGAAGGCACGGCCACCCTCCTGAGCCTCATCAAGGAAATAGTAGAGCATCGTGGCATCGCCAGCCAGCTCCTGGATGCCCGCCTGTCCGTCGAGCTCAGCATTGAGGCCTGCCTTGATCATTCGCAGTGCCAACGGCGAGCGTTCCATCATTGTCTCTGCCCATGCCACGCACTCGTCTTCGAGCTGCGACAGTGGCACCACCTTGTTCACCATGCCCATGCGCTCAGCTTCGGCAGCAGAGTACTGTCGGCAGAGGAACCAAATCTCGCGGGCTTTCTTCTGACCGACGATGCGTGCCAGATAGCTGCTGCCGAAACCGGCATCGAAGGAGCCCACCTTCGGCCCCGTCTGTCCGAACACGGCATTCTCGGAGGCAATCGTCAGGTCGCACACCAAGTGTAGCACGTGGCCACCACCAATGGCATAGCCGTTGACCATTGCAATGACGGGCTTCGGCAAACGGCGTATCTGCATCTGCACGTCGAGCACGCTGAGACGGGGCACACCCTCGTCGTCGACATAGCCGCCACGCCCTTTCACATGCATGTCGCCACCTGAGCAGAAGGCGTGCTTCACATCCTCGAGGCGCATGCCCTCAGGCACTTCCGACATTGCCCCAGTGAGCAGCACCACGGCGATGTCCTGCATCTCGCGGCAGAGGGCGAAAGCCTGGCTCAGCTCCCACGTGGTTTTCGGCGTAAACGCGTTGCGATAGCGGGGGCGGTTGATTGTAATCTTGGCGATGCCATTGTAGGCTTCGAAGCGTATCTCTTCGAACTTCCTAATCTCTTTCCATTCTCTGTTTGCCATTTTCTTTTTCCTTATTTTAATTCAAGTAGTTAGAAGTCTTTAGAAGTAGTAAGAGGTAGTTAGAAGTAGTAAGAAGTAGTTAGAAGTCGTTAGTATAGCCCTCTCTGATGTATCGTAGCGTCAAGTCTATCCTACTTTACCTCCTCAGCTCCTCAACTCCTCAACTCCTTACTTTTTCCCTTATCCTCCCACAATATCAATTCGCGAGCTACCGGTATTGCCGTTCTTCGACACCCGGATCTGCGTGGTGATGCGCTCAGACATCGTATCGGTGTGAGAAATGACGCATACCTTCTTGCCTTGTACCGTTTGTAACATCGAGAGCGCGTCGATGACCGTTGCCAAAGCCTCGGGGTCGAGGGTGCCGAACCCCTCGTCGATGAAGAGGTTGGCGAACGACAGTTGTCGCGAAGAGAGCGCCGACAAGCCTAAGGCAAGTCCAAGGCTGACGATGAACGTCTCGCCGCCCGACAGCGATGTTGTGTCGCGAACATCGTTGGCGCGGTCGTGGTCAATGACACGAAGGCCAAGCGAGTTCTTCACCTGCACCAACTCGTAGCGTTGATTGAAATTACGAATCTCGGCATTGGCATGCATCACAAGGAAGCGCAACGTGTAGCACTGCACCATCTTACGCAACGTGTCACCCTCGCGGTTGCCCACAGCAGTGTAGAGTTTGTCCCAGTCGTCGAGCGCCTGACGCGCCTCGCCAAACTGTTTTGTCAGTGGCCCTAAGGCGGCATTGGCCGTCTCGTGAACCTGCAACCGCGTACTCAGCTTGACGAGCTCCTCCTGACGGCTCTCCTTGTCGAGCTCCGTGCGAAGTGCCTCTAAAGTCGGACGATCGGCGGCAGGTTTTGTCTGCAGGTGCTGCTTGTAGGCGTTGCGGGCGTTGTCAAGCGTAGTTCGTGTGCGTGTCACTGCCTCATCACGCCGTTGTTTGTCGGCTCGGATGGCCTCCCAATCGTCGGTGCTTGAAGCAAAGCGCACAATGTCGGTCTCCTCCAACCTCCCACTACTCAGCGTGGCGGCATCGTCAGGAGACTCCGTCTCTAAAGTCTCTTGCCGTTGGGGATAGGGGACGGAGGCAGCCATGGAAGCGTTGTAGCGCTCAAGCCAATGGCTCAGCTCGGTGTGCTTGTCCGCCGCCTTCTGGTTTTCGGCAACCACTTGCTCGGCCAAGGCGTTGCACTGCCCCTGGCAGTTGCTCTTCGCCTGCTGTTTGCTGGCGATGAGGTCTCGCTGGCGGTTGAAAGCCTGTTCGGCATTGGTTTTGGCGGTGGTCAACTGTTGTTCTATGCGGTCGGGATCCTTGCCGCCGAACAGTTGTTCATAGTCGGCACGCAGGCGTTGGCATTGCTGCTTGGCAGCTTCCCAATCGGCAGTGGCCGACGCTGCCGCTTGTTTACGGCTGTCGCGCTGTTGCAACAGGTCAGCAGTGCGGGCATGATGGGCGGTTAGCGTGTTCACTGCCTTTGCAACGGCTTCTCGCATTTGCTCCAAAGCCTTGGCCGATGACGTAGCAGCGGTGTTGCGCGCCTGCTCAGCCTTTTCCTTCTCTGTACGGAGGCGAGCCACGTGACGTGCCTGAAGGTTATAATCCTCCAAGGCCTTGGTGGCTTCCTCGGCGCGTTGGTTGCAGACGGTTTGCATAGCATTAACCTGTGGGAGAAGCTCCGCGAACAGTGGCTCATGGGGCGAGGCATCGTCATCTGCAGAGGGTTGCAGTGGAAACGGTGAACGTTGCGAGAGTGTCGCCCATGACACACGGAAGCCTGCGGCCTCCGTCTCCAGACGTTTGAGCGATTTTGCCAGTTCCTTCTGCTGTCCGGCAAGCTCTGCGATACGCCGCTCGAGGGCAGTGCGCTCAGCCGCCCGCTGTTTCAGTGCATCACGTTTTTGTGCTAACAGCTGTTGCATGTCGGTCAGCACGGGGGCCACCACTTCATGACTGGCATACGGATGATGGGTGGCACCACAAAGCGGACAAGGTTGACCGTCGGTCAGCGTCTGCCGATGCGTCTCCCAGTTCTCGCTCGACATGAGTGTATAGGCAGCCGCCATCGTGTCGACCTCCTGCTGAAGAGCATCGAGGGGCAAAGTTGACAGCTCAGCTGCCATCGTGGCAGATTGCGTCGACAGCCGTTGCGATTGCTCCTGCTGTTGCTGATAGAGCGCACTGTTGTCAGCCATTGCCTGAAGGATGCGGATGGCCTCACGCGCAGTGCTGGCAGCAGCGTCGGCCTCACTTTTCTGCTGTTGCAACGTCTCGGCACTGACCGTGTTCAACGATGCCTCTGCACCGCTAAGCGACGCTGTCACCTCCGACAATGCAGCCTCCAGTTTCTTCTGGCGGGCATCGGCGGTTTGTCGCAAGTTGCTCTCTTCGGCTGTCAGTCGGTCATGTTCCTTCTGCGCCGCCTTGATGGCTTCACTGTTGTCGGCCACGCTCTGCTCGGCTTTCGACAGCTCACGCTTGGCCGTGGCAGCAACGCTGGCTGCGGTTTTCTCTACCTTCAGCGCTTGGTCGAGCTTCACGCTAAGTTCGCGGGCCGTGTTCAGTCGTGGTTTGGCCTGCGTCAGTTCAAGTTCCGCTTGCTGAAGGTTTTGCTGCAGGCGCTTCTGCTCTTCATAGCTTTCGGAAAGGTCCTTGTCCATCGATGTCAGCTGTTGTGACAAAGCCGTTTGTTGCTGCAGCAACTCCGAGGCACGCTTGGCACAAGCCACACCCTCGCGATAGAGAAGCACCGCTTCCACGGTGGCATCGTGGAGCCTCAGCCGCTCGGCTTGCGCTTGCAGGGCCTTACGGTTCTCAAGTGCCTGCTCGTGTTCACGCTGGAAGCGCAGCAGATCCTCTTGCTGGCGAGCCTCAGTCACATACCAGCCAATCTGCTCGTCAAGGGTCTTACGACGTTCGGTCAGCTGTTGCTCATGCTGCCGCAGCTGGTCGATCTGCTGGCGTAACTCGGCGAGTGCCTCTTCGGTCAGCAGGTCGCCTAAGTATGCCTGGCAACGGGCTTTCAACTCGTTATAGTCGTTCTGCGCCTGGTCTTTACCTAAATAAATTTCCTCCGCCACGCGGCGGTAGAGGTCGCCATTGCCCACCAGTTTTTCCAAGAGCTGGTAGCGGTTTTCCTCATCGGCCGTCAGGAAGCCCGCAAAAGCGCCCTGAGCAATGAGCACCGTGCGCTGGAACTGCTCGAAATCCAATCCGATGATGCGCGTCTCTATCTCTTGCCATTGGCACTCACGTTCCATTGGGTATCCCTCGACATCATGCTCCAAGCAGACGAGGCGCCGCTCGGCAGCACCGTAGTTCTTCTGTCTGAACACTACCGACCACTCCGCACGGTAGACATTACCATCGTTGGCCAAGAAGGTCAGGTGGCTGTAACCCTGCTTCTGACCACGGGTAAGGATGTTACGGGGGTCGCCGGGTGCCAGTCGGTTCCGCTCCCCTTCATCCCCTTCGCCTAAGATTTTGAATCGACCGCCACGCTTCATGGCATAGCGCGGTGCACGTCCATAGAGCGGCAGGCAGATGGCGTCGAGAATGGTCGACTTGCCGCTGCCCGTAGGGCCAACGATGCTGAAAATCTGGCTATCGCGCAGCACCCCCTCCTCGAAGTTTATCACATTGAGGCCTTCGAGCGATGCCAGGTTCATGGTTTCAAGCTTCAGTATTTTCATGGTCGTCGTTCTTTACCTTATTTATAATACGCGCGAGAAGCGACTCCTGTCGCTCGCTCATCGGTTGGCGATGCTTCACCAAGAAGCTCTCGCGCAATGCCTCCATTGGGTCACGGCGCAGCACGTCGTCGATGGTCGACAGTGGTTTATCGGCAGACAGTGACGACGGGTCGGGGTTGGGCGTAACTAACTGGAATGAGCAGAGCACGGCGTTCTTCTTGGCTACGGCGTCCTCTATCCGCTTGCGTTCCTCGGATTTCAGCTGTGCCGACAGCAGTTTCAGTTCTACGTAGACGGCCTCGTCAGCACTTTGGTCGTCTCGGCGATCGGGCAGCTTTTCGGCGATGTCGTTCAGCAGCGGCTTCAACTCTGCTTCCGGCAGAGACACCAGTCGGTGTTGCGGCGTATACTCCAGGAAATCGACTTTGGGCGGCTGTCCGGCCACGACGGTTACCACGTCTACGCCATGGTGATAGTCGCGCTCGGCAAACGACATGGGCAGCACACTACCCGTATAGCGCGCCCACTGCGTTCCCCATACCGACTGTCGCTTGTGGATATGGCCACACGTCAGATAGTCGGGGCGGACGTCCCAATCGGCCATGTCGACCTGCTCCATGCCGCCGACGACGATGCGCTCACTGCTATCTTTGGCGATGTAGGCACCCTTGGCATACATGTGGGCCATCATCACCAACGGCACGTCGGCATAACGCTCGCGTGCCTTGGCTGTCAGCTGTCCTAACAGCATGTTGACACCTTTCGAATAAGAGCCGTCGACCATCACGTCGCTACGCAAGAAGGGCACAGCCAGCACCACGGCATGCTCGTTGCCGTCGGCCGATGTCACGGGGACGAGGAGGTCGTCGAAGTCGGTCGACCACTGTCCGCCGCCCTCGCCGTCGGGTTCCCATTGGCGATGCACGCTGCCACGCACCTCTACTTGGTGGCGGTGGAGCAGTGCCCGCGGCGCCTCCAAGCGGTGGGCAGAGTCGTGGTTGCCCGCCGTAATGACCAGTTGCAGCCATGGACTGTCGGTGGTCACTTCGGCCAAAAACTCATAATAGAGTGCCTGCGCAGCCGCCGACGGATTACCATTGTCGAAGACATCGCCAGCGACGAGCAACACGTCAGGACGCTGCTCAACGATTTGGGTCTTTAACCACTTCAGGAAATGCCGATGCTCAGGTAGGCGGTCAACGCTGTGGAAGACGTTGCCGATGTGCCAGTCGCTCGTTGTAAGAAACTTCATCTTAGGTTACGCTATTGTTCCTGCAAAGGTAGCTCTTTTTTTGCGAAACATGCGCCCTTTAACTCGCTTTAACGTCTTTCACGCCTTTTACTGCCCAAAAAGTTGTACCTTTGCACCCACTACAAACCTAATAGCTTCACACGCATGCTACAAATACGCTGCAAGAACAATGGCAAAACGAAGAGCTTCCCCGAGGGGACCTCGCTGCTCGATGTCTACCAGGAGTTCGCCGACGAGCTCCAAATGCCCTACCCCGTGGTTTCGGCCAAAGTGAACAACGCCGCCCAAGGCCTGAAGTTCAGGCTTTACCAAAACCGCGACGTTGAGTTTCTCGATGCCCGCGAAGGCAGTGGCCACCGCTCCTATGTTCGCTCGCTCTGCTTCGTGCTCTACAAAGCCACACAGGACCTCTTCCCCGGCTCGAAGCTGTTCATCGAGCATACCATCTCGCGCGGCTACTACTGCAATTTCAAGAAGCGCGGTAACGAACAGCTGACCGACGACGACATCGACCGCATCAGCCAGCGCATGCAAGAGATCATCGACCTCGACATGCCTTTCCGTCGCAACGAAGCCACCACCGAGGAGGCCGTCCGCGTGTTTGCCGAGCGTGGCTTTGCCGACAAGGTAAAGCTCCTCGAGACGAGCGGTCAGATATACAGCGACTACTACACGCTGGGCGACACCGCCGACTACTACTACGGCCCCTTGGTGCCATCGGCCGGCTACCTGACGGTGTGGGGCCTCGAGCGCTACCACGACGGCATGCTGCTGCGTGTGCCCGACTGGTACAACCCCACGGTGCTCGCCGAGAAAGTCGACATGCCTAAGACCTACAGCATGTTCGCTGAGAAGACGCGGTGGGACATCATCATGCGCCTGTCGAACGCCGGCGACGTCAACAAGGCCATCATGCGTGGCCACGCCTCTGAGCTGATCCAGGTGAGCGAAGCCCTGCAGGAGAAGAAGATTGTACAGATAGCCGAGGAAATCGACCGCCGCTTCCACGACGAGGAGCACCCCGTGCGCATCGTGCTCATTACTGGCCCTTCGTCGTCGGGTAAGACAACATTCTGCAAACGACTCAGCGTTCAGTTGCTGGCATGCGGCTTGCGCCCGATGTCGTTCTCTACCGACGACTACTTCGTCAACCGCGTCGACACGCCGAAGCTGCCCAATGGCGACTACGACTTCGACAACATCGAGACGGTGGAGTACGCCCTGCTGCAGGAACACCTGACACGCCTGATGCAGGGTGAGCGCGTCGAAGTGCCCGAATACAACTTCGTCACCGGCAAGCGTGAGTGGAACGGCAAGAAGCTGCGTCTTTCGAGCGACTCCGTGCTCATCATCGAGGGCATCCACGCCCTGAACCCACTGCTCACAAAGACGATCGACGACAGTCTTAAATACAAGATTTACATCTCTGCCCTGACGAGCATCTCGCTCGACGACCACAACTGGATTCCCGTGCGCGACAACCGCCTGCTACGCCGCATCATTCGCGACTACAACAAGGGTGCCTATACCGCTCAGCAAACCATCGCACAGTGGAAGAACGTCTGCGAAGCGGAGGACAAGTGGATATTCCCCTTCCAGGAAAGCGCCGACGCCATGTTCAACTCGGCGCTTAACATCGAGTTTGCCGTGCTACGCACCCATGCCGAGATTATCCTGGCGGCCGTGCCAAAGAACTGTCCCGAGTATGCCGAAGCGCACCGCCTACTGAAGTTTATCCACTATTTCCTTCCCGTCAGCGACAAGGAGATACCGCCCACCAGCATCATGCGTGAGTTCGTCGGCGGCAGCAGCTTCAAGTATTAGCAAGCAGCTCGGCGAGGAGAAGCCTCCTCCTTACTTCTGCTCATCAAGATAGCGTTTTACGACCTCCGCATCCGTAGCAGGGTCGGTGAACACCTCCAAGAGGAGCGGACGTGGGGCATCGGTAGCCAACAAGCAATCGATGCCCTTCGTCAGTTCGTCCATGGTGCGTGCCGAAAGATAGTCGACGCCATTCTGTCGACAGATGCCCTCGGCAGTGGCCGTGTGCTGCCCTGCAATGAGCCGATGGCGGGCAGCACTTTGGTCGAGCCCTGGCAGCTGGTCGAAGATGCCTCCTCGCCCGTTGTTCAGCAGCAGGATGCGCAAGTTGCCACTGAGGTGCTGGTTCCACAGTGCATTCTGATCGTAGAAGAAGCTCAGGTCACCGATGACGCAGAAAACGGTGTCCTGGGCGACCAGCGAACAACCAGCCGCCGTCGACAGCGACCCCTCGATGCCATTGACGCCGCGGTTGCACCAGACGTGATGGCGCGCGTAGATATTGGCAAGCCGCACGGGCATGCTGTTGGCATAGTGAACAGTAGGTGCAGAAGCACCGCCACACACCGAGAGACGCTGCTCGAAAGCCCTGACGGCAGCCATCTGCGAGAAGGGCGGCACGTAGGCGACGGCACGTTCGGCGGCCTCTTGCAGTGCATGCAGCCACTGTCGGCGGTAGTCGGTAGCCGGCAGTTTCCGATGCCCCATCTTCTGGTCGAGCGCCTGCAATACAAACTCTGCATCGCCAACGATGAGGCCGCGTAGATTACAAAACGTGTCCTCAACGTCGCCGGAACTGCTGATGCGCCATGTCGCCGCATCCTTCGCCTGTCGCAGGAACTGTCGCAGGCGCTTGCTCACAATGACGTCGCCGACATAGACGATCAGGTCGGGCAATGGCATGCCGCCAAGGCTGAGAACCTCGTCGAAATGACTAACCGATGGGAAGTTGGCCAACGACTCATGGAGCACGATCACATGGCTGAACAGATAGTCAACGCCGCAACCCTCGAAATCCTGTGGCTTGACTTGTCCGAACACAATCATCGGGCGGCGGGCAGCCATAAAGTCGTCAACAAAAGCGGCAGGCAGACAGCCGTAATCCACCCCTGGCTTATGCCGCACGATGACACGCTCGGCAGGCAGTGCCACTACGTCGAAGCCAAACAGCGGTTCGGTCAGCGGCACATTGATATGGACGGGACGATGGTCGTCGGCGGTGGCGTCGAGCAGTGCCTCGTTAACCAGGCGGTTGCAATACCACCGCTCATCGGCATTGCGTGGCTCGGGCAATGTGACCGAGCGCCTGACAAACGGCGCCAATGCCCCTTGCTGCGGCAGTGTCTGCCCGTCGAGCTGTCCTATCCAAGCGGCGGGGCGGTCGGCCGACACCACCACCAGCGGCAGATGCTGATAGTAAGCTTCGGCAACGGCAGGTGCAACGTTCAACAGCGCCGTGCCCGACGTGACACAGACAACAACAGGTTCGGCGAGCACCTGCGCCATGCCCAAAGCATAGAAGGCCGCCGAACGCTCGTCGGTCACTGGGTGGCACGCGATGTCAGGGCACACGTCGAGGTTATGGACGATAGCAGCATTGCGGCTGCCGGGACACACCACGGCATGTTGCACACCATGTGCCACAAGCAGTGCCGTGAGTATATTTACATTTTCTTTGTTGCTAAACACCGTATCTATTTGACGATTTGACTATTTACTATTTCACTATTTACTATTTCACTATTTACTATTTCACCATTTCACCATTTACTATTTCACCATTTCACCATTTACTATTTCACCATTTACAATTTCACCATTTACAATTTCACTATTTCACCATTTACCATTTCACCCAATTACCCTTTCCGCACATTATCTATCTAAAAGCCCCTCCCTTGGGGAGGGGTTTGGGGTGGGCCTTTATTTAGCCCCCCATCAATTCCCTCATCGTCTGCATCTTAGCCTCCGTCTCCATCCACTCTTGCTCCTCCTGGCTGTCGCGCAGGAGTCCTCCGCCGGCATAGAGTCGGTAGGCATCGTCGGTGATCTGCATGCAACGCAGTGAGACGAAGAGCGCCGTAGGCATGTTCAGTGGCCCCATGAACCCGCTATAGTAGCGGCGTGGCGTATGCTCGTTGTCAACGATGAATTGGAAAGTCTCCTGTTTAGGCAATCCGCAGACGGCAGGCGTGGGATGCAGCGCCGCTATCAGATCGCCCTCGCGCACCTCATCTTTGACGAAGAACGTGAAGTCGCTCCGCAGGTGCACCAGATTGGCGGCACGCACGGTGCGCGGCCCTTCCTCGCTGATGCCGGCAGCGAACGACTGCAGCCGCTCCTTGATGTAGGTGGCCACGAGTCGCTGCTCCTCAATGTTCTTCGTCGACCAGCGGACGTGTTGTCCTTCGCCCTGAAGGTCGGCGCCCTCAAGGCGCATGGTGCCAGCGAGGGCGATGGTATGCCACTGCTCGCCATTGCTGTTGAGCAGCACTTCGGGTGTAGCCGTCAGCCAGAGGCCGCTTTGCGGTGTGAACACCAATGCCACGAAGAGCCGCGGATAGCGTGCGCAAGCCTTACGAAACAGCTCTATCGGCTGCTCGTCGTCACTGCCGCGTGGCTGCACGTCACAGCGGCTAAGCACAATCTTACGGAAGTCGCCCGCCATCAGCCGCTCATGGAAGCGCCGAAAGTCGGCACCGTAGCTGGCACGGGTGCCATGAGTTTCTTCGGAGCAGACAGGGAGTTTCCTCGGAGCAAACTCGGGGATTGCTCGGAGCAAACCGTCAAGGTTCTCGGAGGTCTCCACCACGTCGGGGCGTATCAGCAGCAGCGGCTCGTCGCTGCCCACGGCAAAGGGAGCCATCACGAAGCCCTGCCGCCCGCTCAGCTCACGGCACGACGACAGCTGCTCCGGCTCCCCCGTCAGCTGTGCCACGAGGGTTGCCTGCTTGCTGTGGGGCATACGGTAGAGTGCGTAACTGGTCATGACTTCTGACGTATTACATAGTTTGTCACGCGCACCGACGAAATGAGGTCACCCACCGTGTCGCGAATCTCTACATTCCAGACGTGCAGCGTGTTACCGCGGTGCGACAGGCGTCCGTAAGCCGTCACGGTGTCACCCTCACAGACAGCTTTCACATGACTGCCGCTCACCTCGATGCCCACACAGGCACACCCAGGACAAAGGGCCGAGGAGCCAACGCCGGCGAGGTTCTCGGCCAGTGCCAGTGAGGCGCCACCACTAAGGAACCCAAATGGCTGACGGTTGCGCTCGTCGACATGCATGCGAGCCATGCAGGTGTCGTCGTCGTCGGTCGAAATAAACTCCATGCCGAGTGCTGTGCTCAGGTTCGGCGCCTTCTCAATAATGGATTTTATGCGTTCAACATTCATAATAGTGGGGCAAAAATAGCATTTTTTTCGCTTTCGACCAAAGATTTTGGCGTTTTTTTTGCACGATTCAACTTTATTTCTTAATTTTGCCCCCAGTTTTGGAGATAAAGACAACAAGACAATAGGCGTGAAGCCAACAAGTCAATTTATTAACCATTAAAAAAAAGAGAAAGTATGAAGAAATTGTTTTTCATGGCCTTACTGGCCATTGGTGTGTGTTTCGCAGCGTGCACAAACAAACCTGCAGCACAGGACGACCCGACGGGCGTTACCGAGGTGATTGAGAACCTGAAGACACAGCTGGAAGCTGGCGACGTCGCCCAGTTCCAGGGTGTGCTGGAAACCGTGAAAGAGAAGGTGGCACAGCTGCTGAAGGAAAGCCCCGAAACGGCTAAGGAGTATCTGGTCAAGGTGCAGGAGTTCCTAAAGGAGAACTCCGACAAGGTGAAGGCCGTCTTCGGTGAGAACGAAACCGTGAACAGCGCCGTGAACTCGCTCGTCGCCATGCCCGCCGAGAGCATTATCGAGAACCTGCAGAGCGCCCTCGGCACCGTGAAGGACGCCGGCGAGCAAGCCGTTGAGGGTGCCCAGGATGCCGTTGAGACAAAGGCAGCCGAGATGAAGGACGTTGTCGACGAGGCCATCGAGGAGCAGAAGCAGAAAGCTGCCGACAAGGTGAACGAAGCCGCCGACAAGGTGAACGAGAAAGTGAACGAAGCAGCTGATAAGGTGCTGAAAGGCGCAGGTTTAAAGTAATCGCACTCTAATATTACTTAACGCCATACTTAATTCTTCATAAAGAATAAAGAATGAAGCGAACAATTCTTGTCCTCGTTGCCCAGGTGATCGTCATGACGGCCACCTGGGCACAAGGCAACTACAACTTCCTGACGTTGCGGCAGACGGACAACACGCTGCAGTCGATACCTACCGAAGGGCTTGTCATCACCTTCGGTAGCGGGCAGCTGACGGCCACCAGCGGCAACACAAAAGCGACGGTGGCGCTCTCGTCGCTCGACACTATGTACTTCTCAGAGAACGACGCCAACGGCATCGCCGATCAGGAGGCGCCACAGGTAGCCTTCCGCGTCAACGAGCGGCTGCTGCAGGTGTCGGCACCTGCCGGTGCGAAAGTGCTCATCGTCAACGCTGGCGGCATGCTCATCGACCACTACACGGCGGGCAACGACAGCCACGGCACTGCCCTGCGCCCAGGCATATACATCGTCAGGGTCAACGATCGTAGTTCCAAAATTTACATCAAATAGTGAGAGTTCTATTCTTTTGCGCGCTCCTGGCAGCCATTGCTCTGCCAGTAGGTGCTGTCGACGCCAACACCGTCGAGGTTGTTTATAGTGATAACACCGCCACCGTCACTGTGGCCAGTAACATCAGCGACTACGTCATGGTGGTCAGTGGCACGTCGTCGCACGTCATCATCATTCAGTCGGCCGACTTTGCCGGCATCGATGCCACCGACAAGAACGAGGATGGCGAAATCATCTACACACTGTCGGGTACCAGCGACGACGGCGAGTTCTACCTCAATGGCGCTTACAAGTGCACCGTGGAGCTCAACGGTCTTACCCTCACCAACCCCCAAGGCCCTGCCATCAACATCCAAAACGGCAAGCGCATAGAGGTCAGTGTGAAGCGCAACACGACGAACACGCTCACCGACGGTGCCAACGACAGCTATAACGGCTGCTACCACTGCAAGGGGCACACCAAGCTGAAGGGCAACGGCACGCTCAACATCACGGGCAATGCCAAGCACGCCCTCTACAGCAAGGAGTACCTTGAAATCAAGAACCTTACGCTTAACATCACCGCCGCACAAAAGGACGGCATACACTGTCGGGAGTACATGCTCATCGAGAGCGGCACCATCAACATCAGCGGCGTCGCCGACGACGCCATACAGGTGGAGCTCGACGGCACCACGTCGACAGGGACCACCACGGGGCACACCGACGAGGACTCCGGCAACTTCTACATGACAGGCGGCCGCCTCACCATCGACGACCATGGCGGATTCGCCATCAAGGCCGACGGCAGCATCGTCCTCACCGGCGGCACCCGCAACTTCGACCTTTCCGCATGCCTGGCTAACGCCACCGGCATCGACGACGTGAAAAACAACGCACCATACGCCCACCATCGCACCCACGACCTGCTTGGGCGCCCACTCTCCACACTGCCGACGCTCAACCACCACATCCACATCATTAACGGCAAGAAGGTTGTCAGGTGAACTCCTCCCCCCCTAACTCCTAACTCCCCCCAACACTATCGTCCCTTAACTCCCCCTAACTCCCCTTAACTCCCCCTAACTCCCCTAATTTTTCTTTAAAATTAAGTCATTAAACGAATGTAAAAAACCGCGCCACGGTCGCAAAGAGAATTTAAAGGTGCTCGGCAAAGTGTTAAAATGCGAGAAAAGAGCATGCCAAAATGACAGTTTTCGGGATTTTGCCCTTATATTTGCAACGTCGATAATTGACAGATTAAATTCATTAACAAACAGCAAATGGATATGAAAAAGATTGCAAACATTTTGGTTCCGGCCATCAGCCTTGTGGCCATTGTTTTCTCGTTAGCAGCATTCAACAAGACCAATGCGGCCACTACACTCAGCGGCTCACCCGAGACGGCCATGACGTCAGGGATGCCTGCAGGGCAACCCGTCGACCTGACCTACGCCGCCGAAAAAGCGCTGCCTGCCGTGGTTTACATCAAGAACACACAGAACTCCAAGGTGCAAACAGTGGAGTACAGCGACCCCTTCGAAGACTTCTTCAACGACCCCTTCGGCGGCTTCTTCGGCCGCGGCCAGGGCAACAATGGCAAGCGTCAGCGCCAAATACAAACCCCGAAGCGCACGGCAGCCGGCTCGGGCGTGATCATCTCGCAGGACGGCTACATCGTCACCAACAACCACGTGGTCGACGGTGCTGACGAACTGACAGTGACACTCAATGATAATAAGGAGTACTCAGCACGCATCATCGGTGCCGACAAGACCACCGACCTCGCCCTCATCAAGATTGACGGCAAACAGCTGCCCGCCATCGCCATTGCCAACAGCGACGACGTGAAGATTGGCGAGTGGGTGCTCGCCGTGGGCAACCCTCTGGGATTGAACAACACCGTCACCGCTGGCATCGTCTCGGCAAAAGCCCGCTCGATGGGTCAGGGCGTGTCGTCGATGATTCAGACGGATGCTGCCATCAACCAGGGTAACTCGGGTGGCGCACTGGTCAACACGCGCGGCGAGCTCATCGGCATCAACGCCATGATCTACTCGCAGACAGGGTCGAACATCGGCTACGGCTTCGCCATTCCTACCACCATTATGAACAAGGTGGTCGACGACCTGAAACAGTACGGCACCGTGCAGCGCGCCATGATTGGCATTAAGGGCAGCGACGTGAACGCCTACGTCGACCAGCAGAAGGAGGAAGGTAAGGAGATCGACCTCGGCACCATGGAGGGCGTCTACGTGGCCGAAGTGGTCGAGGAGAGTGCCGCTGAGGATGCCGGCTTGAAGAAGAACGACGTCATCACCCACATCGACGGACAGAAGGTCAGCAAGTTCGGCGAGCTCACCAACATCATCGCACAGAAGCGACCCGGCGACAAGGTGACCATCACCTACCTGCGCGACAAGAAGAAGCTGACGGCCACACTCACACTGAAGAACGAGCAGGGCAACACCAAGGTGGTGAAGAATGCCGACATGGACGTCCTGGGCGCCGACTTCCGCCCCGTCACCGATGCTCAGAAGGAGCAGCTCGACATTCAGTATGGTCTTGAGGTACTGAAGGTTAATGGCGGAAAGATGAAGGATGCCGGCGTGCCAAAGGGCTTCATCATCCAGCGCGTCAACGACGAGCCGATGCGCACCTTCGACGACCTGCAGGAAGCCGTCAAGGAGGCCTCGACTTCGAAGGAGCAGATGCTCGTCATCCGCGGCATCTACCCGACTGGCAAGCGCGGTGGCTTCGTGGTGTACCTGAATGAGTGAATAGTTTATAGTGGATAGTGAATAGTTGGCTGCGCCATACACGATTTGCGAATAGTATGAGAAATTGTGTGTTGCGCAGCCAATGCCGTAGGCATTAGATTTTCGTAGCCAGCCATACACGATTTGCGAAGTGAAAGTCGATTTTGACTAATGACTAATGACTAAAATGACTAAATGACCGCGGAGGAATGGTGGGGGGATGTATCTGTCCTACCTTACCTCCCCCGCTCGGCTTTGCCGCTTCGCTCTGCGAAGAACTCCTCAACTCCCCAACTCCTCAACTCCCCAACTCCTCAACTCCTTAAACAGTGAAAAAGTAATAATGTTAAGGGAAAAATTTGGATGTTCCAGATTTTTCCCTTAACTTTGCACGCCATAATGAAACAGAACTTACTATTCCTGCTCGTTGCCAGCTGCCTGGCAACGTTCACGACGGGCACCATGAGTGCCAAGAAAACCGTCGCACCAAAGATGTACATGTTCGGCATGGCCGCATCGTTCAACGACAGCATCGTCCACTTCACCGACATTCAGGAAGTCGACAGCGCATGGATCGACAGCAAGAACAGCTTCCTACTCGGCCGCGACAGCTACTCCTACCAGCTGCGCGCACACCTGAGCGACGCGTTGCAGATGCCCCACCGCACATGCATCGTCGTCTACAACGCCAAGCGCGACAAGCTTGAGAAGAAATACCAGAAGATGCTGCGCCTCTACACCACACCCAAGAAGAAAGAGAGCCAGCACTTCGACGTGCGCATGCTCGAACGCGGCACCTTCCACTTCGAAGCCGTCGACATGAGCGACGCCCCCGACGAGGAAGAGGCCGTCGTCGTCAACACCAAGAAAGCCAAGAAAGGCAAGAAAGGCGCCGAGCCCGCCGAGCAGCCAGCAGCCACGGCACCCGCCGCAGCCACCACCACCAACGAATAACGCACGCCCCGTGAACAACAATTACTTCTGCATAGGCGGTCACGGCGTGGCGATACGCTTCGTGACAACCGAGGTCAACAGCATGCAGCTGTTGCCGTCGTTTCAGCCCTTCCGCGTCGACGACGAGCCACAGACACTGCTGTTCACCCTCACCGTCGACGACACTCTGCGACCCGTCAAGGGGCGCAAGCTCGTGCGCAAGTTCGACACCGGCAACGGCGACACACTCGTCTACCAGCTGCCCGACGGCGGCTACCAGTACATCATCCGCGACATACACGACCGCGACTGCTGCCTGCTCGTCACCGACAGCCACTTCACGCATTGCCAGTGCGCCCTCAACGGCGACTGGGTGATGCGCTCCTTCGGCCTTAACGACGCCCTGATGCTCGTCTACGCCTTCGCAGGCGCCTACCATGCCACCATGCTCGTTCACGCCTCCACCATCATGGCACCCTCACGCACCGGCGACAACACACGCTACGGCTACCCCTTCATCGCCAAGAGCGGCACAGGCAAGAGCACCCACGCCGCCCTGTGGCTCAAGCACATCGACAACTGCGAGCTGATGAACGACGACAACCCCATCGTGCGCGTCGAAGCCGACGGCACACCCTACATCTACGGCTCGCCATGGAGCGGCAAGACGCCCTGCTACCGCAACCTGCGCGCACGCCTCGGTGCCGTCACGCGCATCGACCGTGCACCCGCGAACAGCATCGAGCGCCTCGACCCCGTCAGCGCCTTCGCCTCACTGCTCCCCGCCTGCTCGTCGATGAAGTGGGATTCGGCCACCTACAACCACCTCTGCGACGCCATCACGCGCATCATCGAGACAACACCCATCTACACCCTACACTGCCTGCCCGACGAGGAGGCAGCACAACTATGCCACACAACGATAGCCAGATAAAAGTGTTCCAGATGCAGAACGACGTGTTTCTGCCGCAGGTCGTCGCCCTGCTGCACGAAGGGCACACCGTGACGCTGCCCCTGCGTGGACGCAGCATGCGCCCCTTCCTCGAGGACGGTCGCGACAAGGCACTGCTACAGCTGGTCACCACGCCACAGGTGGGCGACGCCGTCCTTGCCGAAATCAGCAAGGGCCACTTCGTCCTCCACCGCATCATCGCCATCGACGGCGACCACGTGACACTCCGCGGCGACGGCAACCTCGGCGTCGAGCACTGCACCCTCGGCGACATCCGCGCCAAGGCCATCGGCTTCTACCGCAAAGGGCGCACAACGCTCGACAGCACCGACGGCCGCAAGTGGCGCATCTACTCCTGGTGGTGGACACGACTCTACCCCATCCGCCGCTACCTCCTCTTCGCACTGCACCCGCACGTACCGCGCTTTTTGCGCACTTAGCCCCCCTGATTTAGACGGACATCAATCATAATTCGTATAATTCGTGAGATTCGTCTAAATTCGTTGTTATTAAGAAATAGTGAAATAGTGAAATAGTAAAATCGTCAAATAACAAGATGAAGACAAAGAAGGGATTCAAGCTCCGCACCGTTTGTGGCGAGCACATCATCGTGGCCGAAGGCATCGAGAACATCGACTTCAGCCGTATCATCAACATGAATGAGTCGGCCGCCTACCTGTGGAACAAGGTGCAGGGCACCGACTTCACGGCCGACACCCTCGTCGACCTTATCCTCGAGGAGTACGAGGTCGACGAAGCCACCGCACGCCGCGACATCGATCAGCTGCTGAACGACTGGCGCGAGGCAGGCATCATCGAAGCGTGAGAGGGCATCACTACAGAAAAGAGAGTGAGAGGCATTTTCGCCTCCCACTCTCGCTTCTCGTGCGCGTCGCTCACCTTCCACACTCTTCCCATCCCCTGAGCATGGCGAACCAATCCAAGCCCGTCGTGCCGTTTTCCTGGATGGCCATTGCCACGCCCAGCAGCAGCCATCGTGCGGGATGCTCCGTGGGGTTTCCCAGCGGTTCGTCGGGCGTGATGTGCGTCAGTCGCGCGACGTTAGCGATATACGCCCCCGTGTTATTGTTGTCGAGTGGCGGTGCCCATCGCGAGACGATGGCGCGGATGGTGTTCAGCCGGTACTTCTGGTAGTACGTCCGCGTGAGCAGTCGGAAGGCAGCGCGCCACCCCCACTCTAATGTTTGAAACTGGCAGAACTCGCTGTCGCTCTGCACTACTGATAATCCCTTCCACTGGCTTGCCGCCGTGCGGCGAATGTTCAGTGGATTGTTGTTTCTGATTCCTCTTGTCATTGTTGTTTGATGTTAGTTGATTCAAGTAAGTAACTATTCAAATTAAGTTTATACAAATAATCGTTTTTTCAACAACGAATTTAACGAATTTGACGAATTGCTGCGCGTTGTAATTCGTTTAATTCGTTTAATTCGTTGTTTTCATCCTAAATTGGTCATTAGAAACAATATTCTTGTGCTAACGACCGATTCGGCCTTATGGTACATCGCGCTTTCTACCCCGGGGGTCTCCCCGGCAGTATTCCGCCAGCCTTTCAGCCCTTGCTTCGCAAAAGATTCGGAAAGATGCAAAACCATTCACATCGGATGTAACAGGCTCATTACAAGCCACTTATGGTGAAGGGTTCCTTCGGTCAACCCTACCGCGTGTTTACTCGCCATTGAGGGCACAGCCGATGCCTATGGCATCGATTGCCCTAGAAACGTGAAGGAAAGTGTACAAATAGGTCAACTGCTATATCATTGCCTTATTTCTGCTCTATAGCTCATGTCATAAGTATGCCATTTACGAGTCGTAAGTATGCTGTTTACGGGTTGTAAGTATGCCATTTACGAGTTGTAAGTATGCCATTTACGAGTTGTAAGTATGCCATTTGCAGGTCGTAAACCTATGACTTACGAGTTTAATTCCCGAGAATAAACTCGTAAAACCCGAGAATAAACTCGTAAAACCCGAGAATAAAAACGCGAAACCCGAGAATAAAACGAA
>JAFPZD010000076.1 GCA_017417465.1 Prevotella sp.
CCTTTAGGTACGCGACAACATTGCGCCCTTGTCGCGTACCTAAAGGCACGCTTCCCCCGTCCCGTCTTCTTCCCAGCCATTTCGCAACCCCTACGGGGTAGCTGTATGGCTGGCTACGGAAATCTGATGCCTACGGCATCGGTTGCCCAGAAACGTGTAGAAGAGTGTACAAATAGGTCAACTGCTATATCATTGCCATTTTTAATCTTTAATTTTTCATCTTTAAGCAACTATTCAAGTTTAGTTTATACAAATAATCCTTTTACCAACAACGAATTAAGCGAATTAAACGAATTGCTGCGCGTTGCAATTCGTTTAATTCGTTTAATTCGTTGTTTTTATAAAACAATTTTGTTCAGCTACTTACCTGCACTCCTTTCCCAGAATCACAGATCAGCAGAGGTATTCTACTTTACCTCCTCTACTCCTCTACTCCTTTACTCCTTATCTCTCCTCCCCCTTTAGCCGTGCTGACAGTTTCTCGAGCATGTCGCGGGTCATGTCAGGCAGACCATACTTGTGTTGCCATCCCCACTCTTGTCGAGCGCAGCTGTCGTCCATGATGTCGGGCCATGACTCGGCAATCGACTGTTTCAGCGGATCCACCTGATACTCCATCTCGAACGTGGGGCAGTGGCGCTTGATCTCATTGTAGATCATGTCGGGGTCGAAGCTCATGGCAGCCACGTTGAAACCGTTATGATGCACCAGCCGCGCTGGGTCAGCCTCCATCAGCTCAATAGCAGCGCGAAGGGCATCGGGCATGTACATCATGTCCATGCGTGTGCCCGCCTTGATGGGGCAGATGAACTTCTCGCCGCGAACAGCATAGTAATAGATGTCTACGGCATAGTCGGTGGTGCCACCACCCGGCGGCGTCACATAGCTGATAATGCCTGGGAAGCGCACCGAGCGGGTGTCGACGCCATACTTATGGTGGAACCATTCGCTCAGCAGCTCGGTCGTCACCTTCGACACACCATAGATGGTGCGCGGACGCTGGATGGTGTCCTGAGGCGTCATCTCGTGGGGAGTCTCAAGACCGAACGAGCCAATGCTGCTCGGCGTGAAGACGGCACAACTATGCTCGCGTGCCACTTCGAGCACGTTCCACAGGCCGTCGATGCCCACCTTCCATGCCAGACGCGGCTTTGACTCAGCAACCACTGAGAGCAGTGCTGCCAGATTGTAGATCGTGTCCACATTGTACTTCTTCACCACGTCGGCAATGCCTTGACCGTCGGTGACATCGGCAATGGCCGACGGTCCTGTCTCAGCCAGTTCACCTTTAGGGTCCTGTCCAACGATATGCCCTGCCACAATGTGTTCGTTTCCATAGCGTTTCCGCAGTTCCATTGTCAGCTCCGAACCTATCTGTCCTGTCGAGCCAATTACCAATACATTTTTCATGCGAATTGTTAGATTTTAGATTTACGGCTGCAAAGTTACAAAAACTATTCTTAAAAACCGTCATTTGGCAGGAATAATTTTTCCGTCTTAAAACTATTTAAATGGCAGTCGCCCTACAAGTCGAAGCGATAGCCTATGGTTAGCTGTGCCACTTTGTTGCGTTCCTTCATTTTCACCTTTGTCGTGTCGTAAAGGCCAAAGGTATAGCGGAAGCCCAGGCGGACAGGCCCCAGATCGTAGGTGACACCGACGGGAATGCCTATATCGAACGAGCGATAGTAAAGGTCGGTTTCGGAAAACGAGTGGTAGGCACCGTCGATGCCGTACGCTTCGCCTGACAGTTTCTTGCCGATCATGAAGCCCGGCTGAAGTCCGACTTCCAATCCCAGCTGCGGCGTGGCATAGCCGTGGAAAAGCACGGGAATGTTAAGGTATTGAAGTGACAACTTCTGGTCCTTCCACGTCTGAGGTGCATCGTCATAACGGGTACCTTGCTGCGAGTAGAGCAGACCTGCCGACAGTCCTACCCAGCCGTTGTGATACTCCGCTTCGATGCCCATTGCGAGTCCCGGCTTGGTGCTGCCTGACATTTTGTCGTCGCTTGTGCTGATGTAGATGTCACTCATGCTCATGTTTGCCAGGTTAAGACCTACTTTTGGCATCACTGTCCACCATGTCCCCTCGCGCTGAGCAGCGACCTGTACGGTGGCCAGTAGTCCCAGCATCCAAATCAAAACAGTCTTCTTCATCTTCGTTTTTTTTCCTTTAGAAACGTTACGTTAAGCCCGTTTATTGCCCATTCTTATTTTTTTGCGATTAATTATTCTTAACGGCTGCACGTGTTTCGCTTTTTTTTCCTAACTTTGCACTCAGTTATCAGAAATCATCATTTTTGTAAATCTTAAAATCTAAGAATTATGTACGGAAAAATGAAAGAACATCTCAGCCAGACGCTTGCTGAGATTCGTGAGGCAGGACTTTACAAAGAGGAACGGCTGATTGAAAGTCCACAGCGTGCAGCCATTCAAGTGCAGGGCAAGGAAGTGCTCAACTTCTGTGCCAACAACTATCTGGGGCTCTCTGACCATCCACGGCTCATCGAGGCTTCGAAGCGGATGATGGACCGCCGTGGCTTCGGAATGTCGAGCGTGCGCTTCATCTGCGGCACGCAGGACATCCACAAGGAGCTGGAGGCTGCCATCAGCGACTATTTCAAGACCGAGGACACCATCCTCTATGCCGCCTGCTTCGATGCCAACGGCGGCGTGTTCGAGCCACTGTTCACTGAGGAGGACGCCATTATCAGCGACGCCCTGAACCACGCCTCCATCATCGACGGTGTGCGCCTCTGCAAAGCCAAGCGCTACCGCTATGCCAATGCCGACATGGGCGAGCTCGAGAAATGCCTGCAGGAGGCACAGGCCCAGCGCTTCCGTATCATCGTCACCGACGGTGTGTTCTCGATGGACGGCAACGTGGCTCCTATCGACAAGATTTGCGACCTGGCCGAGAAGTACGACGCGCTCGTCATGGTCGACGAGAGCCACTCCGCAGGTGTCGTCGGCAAGACAGGCCACGGCGTGAGCGAGTTCTACGGCACGTACGGCCGCGTGGATATCTACACGGGCACGTTAGGAAAATCGTTTGGCGGCGCCCTCGGCGGCTTCACCACAGGCCGCAAGGAGATTATCGACCTGCTGCGCCAGCGCTCACGTCCCTACCTGTTCAGCAACTCGCTGGCCCCCGCCATCATCGGCGCTTCGCTCGAGGTCTTCAAGATGCTCAAGGAGAGCGACGAGATTCACGACCGTCTTGTGGCAAACGTCGAGTACTTCCGTGAGAAGATGATGGCCGCCGGCTTCGACATCAAGCCTACGCAGAGTGCTATCTGTGCCGTCATGCTCTACGACGCCAAGCTCTCGCAGGTCTATGCTGCCAAGATGCAGGAGGAAGGCATCTACGTCACCGGCTTCTACTACCCCGTGGTGCCGAAGGGACAGGCGCGAATCCGTGTGCAGATTTCTGCCGGCCACAACCGCGAGCAGCTCGACCGCTGCATCGCTGCCTTTATCAAGGTAGGCCACGAATTGGGCGTGCTGAAGTAAGAAAACACCCGTTGCATCCCGAAAGACACAAAGATTCAACACGAAATCTTTGTGTCTTTCATTTTTTATTTGTACCTTTGCCCCCAAAATTGCGACATCATCATGAAATTCTTCAAGAAATTCGGCGGTTACCGCTTTTGGGGAAACCTGCTGGCGATGGCATTGGTGAGCATCGGACTGATTGTGGGCCTCATCTTCTGGCTCAACGCATATACGCACCACGGACAGAGCACCGAAGTGCCCGACCTCTACGGTATTGACTTCCGAAAGGCAGTCAACACCCTCGACGACCAGGGGCTGCGCCTTGAAATCAACGACTCCACCTACAACCAGAGCATGCCCGCGGGCTGCATCATGATGCAGACGCCGGCCGCCGGCATGCAGGTGAAGGAGGGGCGCATCGTCTACGTCACCATCAACTCGCTCACCAAGCCAACCATCGAGATTCCCGACATCATCGACAACATGGGCTACCGCCAGGCGCAGGCCATCCTGCAGTCACTGGGATTTAAGCTCACGGAGCCCAAGCTCAACCCGAACGTTGACAAGGACTGGGTCTGCGGCCTCGACTACAAAGGCAAGCGCCTCTGGGTTGGCGACAAAGTGCCCAAGGGAGCACAGCTGACGCTCATCATCGGCAGCAAGACCTCTGACTATGGCGACGAGCTGCTGCTCGACGAGGAGGACAGCCTCGGGCTGGGACTAATGTCTGACACTAAGGCGCTGGAGGAGTATGCCGACTGACGACTTCCTTCTTGACGACGGTTCCGAACTGGACGACGACCTTGAGTTCGGCGCCATCGACCCTTCATCCCCCACTCAGCTCTACGAGCACCTGCGAATGGAGGTCGACCGTGGGCAGGTGCCGCTGCGCATCGACAAATACCTCACCGAGCACACGCAGCACGCCTCGCGCAACCGCATCCAGCAAGCTGCCGAGGCCGGCTTCCTCTTTGTCAACGACCGTTCTGTTAAAAGTAATTATAAGGTACGCGCGGGCGATGTCATCACGCTGATGCTCGACCGCCCCCATTTCGACTCCACCATCGTCCCCGAGGAGATGCCACTCGACGTGCGCTACGAGGACGACGACCTAATGGTGGTCTACAAGCCCGCCGGCCTCGTCGTCCATCCCGGCTGCGGCAACTTTCACGGCACGCTCGTCCATGCCGTTGCCTGGCATCTGCGCAACCTGCCCTCTTACGACCCCAATGACCCGCAGGTGGGACTCGTCCACCGCATCGACAAGGACACCAGCGGCCTGCTCGTCGTGGCAAAGACACCTGAGGCAAAGTCGTCGTTAGGCAAACAGTTCTTCAATCACGACACCCACCGCTCCTACGTGGCACTCGTCTGGGGCAACTTCGTCGAGGACGAGGGGCGCATCGAGGGTAACATCGGCCGCGACCCGAAAGACCGCCTCCGGATGGCCGTCTTCCCGCCCGACTCCGAGACGGGCAAGCCCGCCATCACCCACTACCGCGTGCTGGAGCGCTACGGCTACACCACACTTGTGGAGTGCCGTCTTGAGACGGGCCGTACCCACCAGATACGTGCCCACATGACCCATATAGGCCACCCTCTTTTCGCCGACGAGCGCTATGGCGGCTGCGAGATACGCCGTGGCGAGCGCACCGCTTCCTATAAAGCTTTCGTCAACAACTGCTTCAAGCTCTGCCCGCGACAGGCCCTGCACGCCCAGACCCTGGGCTTCCGCCACCCCACAACCGGCCAGCAGATGGACTTCACATCACCACTCCCCGACGACCTCGAAGCGCTCGTCGCGAAGTGGCGCAATCACTTTGGGGTTGCCGGTGCCGCCATGACGCGGAACCCATAGTCGAGCAGGGCTTCCGATTCCGAAAAACGCGTATTGAGCGTCTTGCTGTTGAGCAAGACGAGGAACAACGTATTGCCGTCGCGCATAGCTGCGGAGGCCAGACAGGCACCTGCCTGTCGGGTGAACCCCGTCTTTACACCGATACATCCAGGATAAGTCTCGAGCATGGTGTTTGTGTTCGGGCAGGGCAGATGGCGGCCGTCCGTCAAGGGGATGTCCATAAACGGCGTGCCGACAATCTTGGCGAACGACGAGTCGCCCATACAGTAGCGGGCCAGCACGAGCAGGTCGCGCGCCGTCGTGTAGTTGCTGTCGTTGGGCATGCCGTTAGGATTGGCAAAGTGCGTGCTGTCCATACCCAAATAGGCGGCCTTGCGGTTCATCATCTCACAAAACGCGAGGGTGTCGCCCGCGAGATGCTTTGCCAGGGCGTAGGCAGCATCGTTGTCACTTTGCAGCATCATCTCGCATAGCAGATGACCGGCGAGGTAGCCGTCGCCCGCCCTCACCCTGGAGTTCTTGGCCACATAGACGTCGTCGGTGATGACAATGGAATCGGCCAGCTTTCCACTTTCCAGCGCCAACAGGCAGGTCATCATCTTCGTCAGGCTGGCGGGGAACATGCGGCGGTCGGCATTCTTCGCACTGAGGAGCAGTCCCGTGGAGTCGTCGACGAGCATCCACGACTCGGCCGTCAGCGCGCCCAATGCCTCACGCTCCATGAGGGAGTCGACAGCGATCGTGGTGCTGTCAATCCACCAGCAGTGCTGCAGCCGCAACTCTTCAGCGCTCAGGGGCGCCTCTCTTTGACCACAGCCTGTAACTGCAAGCAGGAACAGCAACAGCAGCGTAAAGGGTTTCAGGGTTGCCGTTGATGTCCCCCTGTTTGCTCCATCACGGTCTTGAAGGGGCCGGTCTTGCCCCCGTTCCCACCGGTCTTGCCCTCGTTCCCACCGGTCTTGCCCCCGTTCCCGCCGGTTTTCCGGCGGGCCTTGCTTCTCGCGCAGGGGCTCCACGTGAACGGCCACATGGGTCTCGGCACCGTAGTGCTGCCGCAGCAGGTCTTCAACCTCCGACGCCTTGTCGTGGGCCTGGCGCAGCGTGATGTCGCCATCCATCAGGATATGCAGCTCGATGGCGTAGTGATTGCCGATACGGCGCGTCCGCAAGGCGTGAGGCTCCGACAGGCCGGGGAGCGAAGCCACCAACTCCAGGATTTCCTTCTCGACAGCCTCAGGCAGCGACTGCTCCATCAGGTCGCCGATACCGTTGCGCAGCAGGTCGACAGCCACCTTCACGATGAACCCGCCGACGACACACGAGGCGAGGGGGTCGAGCACCGTCCAACGCTGGCCTAAGAAGATGGCACCGCCAATGCCCACGGCCGTACCTATCGACGACAGGGCGTCGCTACGGTGGTGCCACGCATTGGCCTCGACGGCCTGCGACTGCAGCTGGCGCGCCTTCACCATCGAGTAGCGGTAGATGCCCTCTTTCAGCACCACCGACAGCAGGGCTGTCCACAACGCTATCGTGCCCGGTGCCTCTAACTGTCCGCCCCCTAGCCACAAATGAATCTTCATCGCGCCACTATACAGGATGCCCACGGCCACCACGAGCAGCGACACGCCAATCAGCGTCATCGCCAGGGTCTCATACTTGCCATGGCCGTAGTCGTGCGACTTGTCCTGCGGCTTGCCGCTGATGCGCACGAACACCAGCACGATGACGTCGGTCACAAAGTCCGACAGCGAGTGGACGGCATCGGCCACCATCGCGGCACTGTGCCCCACAATGCCCGCCACGAACTTGACGAGCAGCAGCACGACGTTCACCACGCTGCCCACCAGCGTCACCTTATAAATCTCCTTGTTCCTTTTCGTTGTACTCATTATCGAATGCAAAGTTATCCATAATTTTTCATTCCTCCAAAAAAAGTAACAAAAAAATAAGCCTCTGTGCCCTCTATGTTCCGACATAAACTTCCTGCAGGGCAACTGCCGTGTGGGCCTCCGTGTCCTCTATGTTCCAACACAAACTGCCTGCAGGGCAACTGCCGTGTGAGCCTCTGTGTCCTCTATGTTCCGACATAAACTGCCTGCAGGGCAACTGCCGTGTGAGACTCTGTGCTCTCTGTGCCTCTGTGTGAGAATCAATAACTAAAATAAGGGAATCCCATTGCTGAGATTCCCCTGAGTCCTCTTGCGAGGCATATAATTGAGGTGAGCGAACAACCTTAGCGATGACCTCCAAAGCGGCCAGACCCGTTGTCCTTATGAGTGTTCTGAGCAACATGGCGGCTACCCTTGTGGGCGTTGTGGCTACCGCCCATGTGGTGACCCCTGTTCATTGCTCCAACACCATGATCGTGCTTCGGAGTGCCGTGAGGACGTGCAACGGGGGCCGGTGCGGGCTTTGCCACTCGTCTGTCAGCATAGAAGTGGGCCGGCTTGTGGTTGTGACCACCCCTGTAGCTCACGAACACCGTCGGATGGTGCTTGAAGAACTTTGCCTGGTTGTAGTGGCTGTACACATGGAACGTCCACGCGCCCTTGTGCCAGCTGATGGGGCGATAGAAGTAGTTCAGCGCCACGTATCTGTCATACTGCCAGGGAGTCAGCACGAAGCGGAGGTCAGCGTTACGGCGATTCCACCAGGTGCCGAACACGTCGGCATGTCCATTCACACTCATCAGGTAGTCCAGATTGATCTCGTAGACGGCATCATACTGGGCATCCGTCAGGTTCAGCTCGTAGGCCATCTTGTCACTGAGGAAGAGGGCCTCGTTCTTTGCAGCGTTATAGCTCATTGCGTTGGCCGTGATGGTCATCACCATCATCATTGCCAGGGTAAACATCTTCTTCATAATCGTATCTCCTATTCGTTAAGGGGTTAGACAATTGTTATTTCTTTATCACGCTGCAAAGATCGGCATTTTCCGTGGGTTCTCAAAAGGTTTTTTCCTAACCCAACTTTGCCCCTACCTCTCAGTTCTTCTTGCTTTCACCGTCGCTTCGGCTGAGCTGTTTCCCTCATTGGGTACTACAAACTTTTACTTTTCTCCAGAATGGCATCTTCTTATATCCAAGCATCTCGTAGATTTCC
>JAFPZD010000077.1 GCA_017417465.1 Prevotella sp.
ACTTGTTGCTGAGCACGGTGACGGTGATAGGTGTGGCGCAGATTTCCGAGTCGTTGAAGGTGTTCTCGGCAGTGGCCTTCTCGCCCGTGGGGGTGTCGGCACCCTTGATGTAGTACCATACCAGGACGTCGCCACCGGCTTTGATGTCCTTGGCTGTGGGCACGTCGGCGCTGAAGGCGCTGAGTGCGGGAGCTGTAGTCTGATTGATGCTGGTGACGGCGTACATCACGATGCCCTGCACCTTCTCGGTCTCGCCAATCTTAGCTACGGTACCGGCCTTGACGATAGCATCGGTGCTCTCGGCGTAGATGCCCTCAATGGCTGTCGGCAGCTGATCCACATTCTCGACTTTGGCCCACTGAGCCACAGGAGCGTAGATGGGAGCTATCTCCACGTCGAAGGCGGGCATGGTGAATGTCCACTCGTTGGTCTTGCCCGTGACGGGGGTCACGTCGATGGCGGGCTCGGCTGCGCCATAGACCTCAATCTTCTTGATTCCATAACTATATAGCATTTCGCCAGTATTGTTTGGACCGGTATAAATCGTAAATGAACTACCATTAACAGTGGTCGGATAGAGTACAAACGGTGCAGTGCTTATAGTGTAAGTTTTATTATTATTAAAGTAAAACTTACAGCTTGAGATGGTATTTCCCTCGGCGGGTTCTACGCTCACCGATCCTCCAGGAGAACTATATTTCGCACTCCAGCCATAGCCAGTCATTTCATCATATGCTATATCTCCGGTGATAGTAACGGTGGCAACTCCATCAAATGTCTTGCTGCCGCTGATGAAGTCGCTACTGGCGTTAATGGTGGTCAGCAGCGTCTCCTCTTGTGCCCACGCGCCCGTGACTGCCGTGAGTAGCAGCGCGAGCGTCATTATATATCTTGATATTGTTTTCATATATTGTATTTCTTTATGTTGTTTATACCTTTTATATTATATACGCGCGAGAGAGGCGAGTTACGTCCACCACAAATGGTAGTCAGCTTTCGGGTCGATGGTATCGTTGGGATTTACATAATTACCACCTGCAGTCAGATTAGGCCCATTGCCAGATACATGACCATTGTTAATCTTCCAGGCCGAATTCTCGGTGGGATGGTTCTGAATGGCCTGTTCCCACGTCTCACCTTCAAAGTAGTAGATGGTAGCCGTAACATGTCCGTCGATTTGGATCGACAGCAGAACCGGAACCTTCTTCTCCACCTTCATGCCGAGGAGTTTCTTCGTGCCGTTGTACTTGACGGTCATCGGGGTGCCCTCGGTGACGGGGTTGGCAGACTTGCCGTCGTCGCCGAACTGTAAGCCTAAGTCGCCAGCTTTCACGCTGATGCTACCCTTGTCGGCCAGTGCCTCCTTGCTGAGGAAGAGGTAGCTCTCGGGATAGTACTCCACCTGCAGCTCGATGTTGCTGGAGGGCATCTCGGCCAGAATCCAGTTCTTGCCGGTCTCGTCGGGTTTCAGTTCCCACTCGGTGGGCTCGGCGTAGGTGTAGTAGAACTTAATATTTGATTTCGCGCTAAAGATTTGATTTTTCGGATTCTTATCCTGTGCTCCATCACCAGCTCTTCCATTTGAGAAGGGAACATAATAAGCGACGTCACCATCGAATGCATAGAAGAGTATAGCCATGCCTTCTTCGGGTGCGCCCGTCCATGCCTTGGCCTCGTCCAAGGTTGAGGCCTTGAAGCCAGTCAGGTCGGCAGTGGTCAGATTGCTTCCGTCGGTTTCCCAAGCTTTGGGCACCTCTATTTTCACTACGTTGAGCGTGCTTTGCGCCCACGCTCCGCTGACTGCCATGATGAGCAGTGCGAGCGTCATTGTTAATCGATTTAATTTTCTCATAATATTATTGTTTTATTTTTTTATTTTTTTTCTTCTTTCTTCGCTTGTCACAGGGGCTGCCCCCCGTGCGAGGCGTTTAGTTGTCCACGTATTCGCGCCCCCAGCCGCTGGGGATGCCGTTGTTGCCCGATGGCCAGTTAGCCGTGCTGACAGTATAGACGGTCTTAGTGCCCTGAACTTGCGTGCCGGCGCTCTGGAGCCAGTTAGCGGTGCTACCATCCTGGCCGATGTCCGACGTAGCCAGACAGGTAACGGTGGCGAGCTTCTGGCAGTTCTGGAACATCTGATAGTAGCAGTTGTTGACCAGCGTAGGAGCGGGCAGCTCGGGCGCGGTGGCGAGCTTCGTGCAGCCCATGAACATCTGCCGGTAGCAGTTCGTTGCCAGCTCAGTGGCGGGCAGCAGCAGGCCGCTGGCGTCGGTCAGCGTATTGTTATTGTAGAATAATCTCCTGAAAGTATAATCCGCCGACAACGTCTTGGCTGTGGCAAAGTTCTTCTCATCGACGAGACTCATGATGTTGCCATACACCTTGCAGGTAAAGCCGTCGCCATTGCCGGTAATTCTGGTGCAATCAGACGAGGAAGAGGAACCATAACTGGTGATGCTGGTGCCGTTGCCGTAGAAGGCCACCTTGTCGCCCGCGGCTACGTCGATGTCACCAGTGGTGACAGCCGTCTTGGCACCACCGTTCAGCGAATACTGCATGCCTTCCTTCGGATCCGAAACTGTAATCGATCCGGCTGTTATAGCCTCGATGGTCAGGGGAACGGCCAGCGGGCCAGCCGCCTTCTTCACGGCCTTGACGCTCTTCACCTTCTTCGTGCCGTTGTACGTGGCGGTGACGGGAGAACCCTCGGCAGCCTCGGCGGGAACGGTCCAGTTTTCAGCATCCTCGGTGCCCTCGGCCATCGTGACGCTGTAGGTCTGGGGTAATGCGGCTATCACAGTAGTTGTCTTAGTTAGATCATAAAGATTGGCTTCACCCATTGCCATACAGAA
>JAFPZD010000078.1 GCA_017417465.1 Prevotella sp.
CTGACTTCATCTCTGGTCCGATTCTCAAATGAGAATGGATCACCATGAATGTTTTCAAAATCAAACAGTGGTTTGATATGATACTTAACATACATATCGGGAGCAAATTTTATGCTCGATTTTCACAACAGTGGCATGGATCGTGCTATTGGCAACCACATTCGCCCAAGGCGTGCTCCACACCGATGTCCCCCCACGTCCCGAAGGGCAGCACGATGCACTGCTCTTGACTGCTCCGCCACTCGATGTGGTTCGCGTCGGCTTCATCGGGTTGGGCATGCGTGGTCCTGATGCCGTGGATCGCTGGAGCCACATAGAGGGCACCGACATCGTGGCCCTCTGCGATGTCGAGCCCGACCGTGTCGAGGCTACCCAGCAGCTGCTCACCCGCAATGGGCGCAAGCCCACAGCCGCCTATAGCGGTTCGACGGAGGCCTATCGAGAGCTGTGCGAACGCCCTGACATCGACCTCGTCTACATCGCCACCGACTGGGTTCACCACGTCCCCATAGCTCTTTACGCCATGGAGCATGGCAAGCATGTCGCCATTGAGGTGCCTGCTGCCACTTCGCTTAAAGAGATTTGGCAGCTCATCGATGCCTCTGAGCGTACCCGCCGTCATTGCATCATGCTTGAGAACTGCGTCTACGACTTCTTCGAGATGGCTGCTATCAACATGGTCCATCAGGGATTCTTTGGCGAAGTGCTGCACGTCGAAGGAGCTTACCTACACAACCTCGACGATTTCTGGACAGCCTACTGGCAGAACTGGAGACTCGACTACAACCGCCACCACCGTGGCGACCTCTATCCCACCCATGGCATAGGCCCCGACTGCCTGGTTCTTGACATCCACCGTGGTGACCGCATGGACTACCTCGTTGCCGTCGACACAAAGCCTACCAACGGTCCGAAGGTCGTCAAACGTGTCACTGGCGACGACGGCGACGACTTCCTCAATGGCGACCAGACGTCGACGCTCATTCGAACCGTCAAGGGAAAGACCATGCTCATTCAGCACGATGTACTCACGCCACGGCCCTACAGCCGTATGTTTCAGATTGTTGGCACTGATGGATATGCCAGCAAATATCCTGTGCCACAGTTGCTCTTCAGGCAGATGCCTCCTTTAGACCAGGCACAGGGGGCTTCGCCTCAGGCAGGAGCTACCCCCGCCAACTACCAGCAGCTCAATGCGCACAGCGCTCTGCCCGACAGCCTCCGCGATGCACTCCTCAGCCAGTATCTCCCTTCCTTCGCTAAGGAGATAGAACAGAAAGCACGTGAGGTGGGAGGGCACGGCGGCATGGACTTCATCATGGACTACCGCCTCGTCTACTGCTTACGCCACGGACTGCCTCTCGACATGGACGTCTACGACATGGCCGAGTGGTGCTGCCTGTCAGAGCTCACTCGCCTTTCGCTCGAGAACGGTTCTGCACCCGTTGCTATTCCTGATTTCACCCGTGGCGCATGGCAGCGCACCAATGGTTTCACCGTATTTAACTGAGAGAACTGAGAGTTTTTCAATTATATCAAGTCCACTCTTTCCGTTCTTTGTCTATTTCTTAACCCGTTGAATGACAGCCGTTTCGATAGCGGCTGTTGTTTATTGTGCCCACTTTTTCGTCTCACATACTCTTTTCGTTAACAAATAATGTGTAATTTTGCACCCCGTAGGAACCCTACTGCCAATACTCCAACCGCGAAACATCCAATCATCAAATAACTAACCAACTAATTTAATTACGTATGAAGAAAAGCAAGTTCTTACTTCTGTTGTTGGCGGCCATGCTGTCGTCAATGACATCGCTTGCACAGAAGCGTACAGTGACAGGTACCGTGACCGACAATACGGGCGATTACGTCATTGGCGCCTCTGTCGTCGAGAAAGGCACCTCCAACGGTGTCATCACCAACATGGATGGCCAGTTCCGGCTTGATGTGGAGCCCGGAGCAGTCATCGTCGTTTCCTACCTTGGCTATGTGACGCAGGAGAAGCCCGTCGCCTTCCCAACCATGCAGTTCAGCCTGCTGACCGATGAGCAGCAGCTCAACGAGGTGGTGGTCATTGGCTATGGCGTACAGAAAAAGAGTGTTGTGACGGCCTCCATCGCGAAGGTGTCGTCCGACGACCTTGAGGGTAAGACCCGCCTGCGTGCCGAAGATGCCCTGAAGGGTATGGCCGCCGGTGTGAACGTCACCTCCGCCTCTGGTCAGCCTGGTTCTAAGTCGATGATCCGCATCCGCGGAATCGGCACCATCAACAACTCGGAGCCCCTCTACATCATCGACGGCATGCCTACCGACCAGAATGGTATGGAGGCAGTGAATCCTGGCGACATTGAGTCGATAGAGGTGCTGAAAGATGCTGCCTCAGGTGCTATCTACGGTGCCCGTGCCGCCAACGGTGTCATCCTCGTGACCACCAAGAAGGGTAAGGTGGGCAAGGCCCAGATCAACTACAACTTCTCGCAGGGCTGGCAGAGTGCTTGGAAGAAGCGCGACGTAACGGGTGCTACCGACTACGCCATCCTGCAGAACGAGCGACGTTTGCAGAACGGGTTGTCGCCTCTCTACATGGACCCCTATAATCTGAAGGATGCCAACGGCGATGCCATCACAGGTTTCGGTACCAACTGGCAGGAGCTGCTCTTCAACGACAATGCCCCCATCCAGCAGCACGACCTCAGCATCAGCGGAGCTTCCGAGAAGGTGAACTACTACCTCTCCTTAGGCTACTTCGATCAGGAGGGCATCGTGGGCGGTAACTTCGGACAGTCGAACTACGACCGTCTGACCGTCCGTTCCAACAACCAGTTCAACCTGCTCGATGCCACCAAGGAGCGCAACTTCCTGAACAAGCTCGACGTTAGTGCGAACCTTTCTTATATGCGTGTACACAACACGGGCGTTGAGTCCAACAGCACCTGGGGCTCTCCCCTCGGCTCGGCTCTCTATCTGGCGCCTACGCTGCCCGTCACGCTGACACAGCTGGGCTATGACAAAGTGGGCGAAGAGATGATTCCCCGCTATGGTCAGGCCATGATCGACCGGTACAGCGCCTACGATCTCTACTACGATGCCAACGGTTATCCTTACACCATCCCCGGCTACGTGGGCAGCTATCAGGAGCAGAACAACCCCATCGCCATGATGCAGGGCAATCCCAACAAGAACTGGAGCCACAAGTTCATGCCGAAGTTCTCACTCGACCTGCAGCTGTGGGACGAACTGAGATACCATTTCTCTTACAGTGCCGAACTGTCGTTCTGGGGCTATGATGGCGCTACGCTGCAGAAACACTATTTCTCAGGCAACAACAACAGCGACCACACGCAGGCCGTTGCCTACAAGGGCAACAACTCGACATGGCAGGTTGAGAACACACTGACCTACGACAAGATCTTCGGCCGTCACACCATCGGCGTCGTCCTCGGTCAGAGTGCTCTGAAGACGAAGGGCGACGAGCTGGGCGGCTCGCACTGGTATCTGGTGAACCCTGACAAGCCCAGCATCAACTACACCACGGGCGGTGCATTGGAACTCACCACCGATGCCGACGGCAAGGTGACAGGTGCCAAGAGTCTCGTCGGTGTATGGGGCGGCCCCTACACGCAGCATCGTCTGGCCTCGCTCTTTGCACGTCTGAGCTACAACTTCGACGAGCGCTACATGCTTCAGGCTACCGTCCGTCGCGACGGTTCCAGCCGTTTCGGTTCGAACAACAAGTACGGCACCTTCCCCTCGTTCTCAGTGGGTTGGAACATCATGAACGAGCAGTTCATGGAGCAGACCCGCGACTGGCTCACCAACCTGAAGCTGCGCGCCAGCTGGGGTAAGAACGGTAACGATAATATCGGTGACTTTGCCTACACCACGCTGACGGCCACAGGCGGAAGTAGCAACTATTACTATGGGCAGACAGCCGCCATGACCTACGGCTCGAAGGCCAACCGTCTGGCCAACGAAGACCTGAAATGGGAGGAGAGCGAGCAGACCGACCTGGGCCTCGACTTCGGCTTCTTTAACAACCAACTGACGTTCAGCGTTGACTACTTCGTCAAGAAGACCAACGGCATGATCATCGATATGCCCATCCCCAGCTATGTCGGTGAGCAGCGCCCCCTGGCCAACGTCGGCGACATGGAGAACAGTGGTTGGGAGTTTGAGCTGGGCTACAAGTGGAACATCGGCGATGCCCACTTCGCTGTGAAAGGTAACGCATCCTACCTGAAGAACAAGCTGACCAACATCGGTAACGACACGGGCTTCCTGAACTATGGCATCAGCCAGTTTGCCGATGGTGGCACACGTGCTGAGAACGGCCAGCCCTTCCCCTTCTTCTATGGCTACAAGACCAACGGCATCCTGCAGAACCAGGCTGAGGCCGATGCTTACAATACGCAATACGGCGCCAGCTCGCATCCAGGCGACTTCCGTTTCGTCGACACCAACGGCGACAATAAGGTTAACTCCGACGACCGCACCAACATTGGCGACGGTATTCCCGACTGGACCTTCGGTCTGAACTTCGATGCTGAGTGGAATGGCGTCGATCTGGGCGTCTTCTTCCAGGGCGTGAGCGGTGTCGACGTGTTCGATGCTACCTACCGCCAGGACATCGCCTCGGGTAACTATCCCACTTGGATACTGCAGCGCTGGACGGGCGAAGGCACCTCAAACACAGTGCCTACACTGGGCGACTCTAAGAACTGGGTGTGTAGCGACATGTATGTCCGCGATGCCAGCTACCTCCGCCTGAAGAATATTACTCTAGGCTACACGCTGCCACGCAGCCTCACCAGCCGCATCGGCATCAGCCGCCTGCGCATCTACGGGCGGGCCGAGAACCTCTTCACCTGGACCAAGTACTGGGGATTCGACCCCGAGATTGGTGCAGGATGGGATAACGATCGTCAGAAGCACAACACTGAGTCTACGGGCGTTGACTACGGTGTCTATCCGCAGGCTCGCACTTGGACCGTCGGCCTGAACCTGTCGTTCTAACAGCCTACCCCCTGCCCCCCAAAAGGGAGGGGAGACTGGAAAGAGTTGCAATCAGAAAAAAATAACGCCAAAAAAAGAACAAATATGAAAACAAATATCAGAAAGAAAATTAGTACAGCTATCATCGGATTCAGTACTATATTAGCCCCCCTCACCTGGGGAGGGGTTGGGGGTGGGTTCCTCCTCACCGCCTGCAGCGACGACTTCCTTGAGGTGACAAAGCCCGACGGCGAACCGCTCGAGGAATACTACACCACCGAGGAGACCCTCAACGAGGCTCTCACGTCGGCCTATGCCCCGTTGCACTGGCCCGACTGGGACAACAAAGACTATAACGACCTCACCGTCGATGGCGAAATCATGGGCGACGACTTCTGGGTGGGCGGCTCTGACAACACCGACAACCAGCACTGGCACCGCCTGTTTAACTTCGAGGCCGACGGCAACAACACCCTCGGCACACTCTGGGGCGACTTCTACAGCGGCATCAAGCGCTGCAACGACGCCATCAAGTATGCCAGTTGGGAAACGAAGGCCAGCGCCAGCTTCCGCCGTTCCATGGAAATGCAGGCCCGTCTGCTGCGCGTGTACTACTATAATATCCTGTGGCACTACTACGGCAACGTACCTTTCTATCTGGAGAACCTTTCACTGCCCTACACGGCTCAGCAGATCACGGCCGACGAAATCTACGCCCGCCTGCTCCCCGAGCTGGAGGAGATTATTGCCGCTAACGTGCTGCCCATGCGTTGGACGGCTGCTGAGAGCGGCCGCGTGAGCCAGGCGTTCGCCTACATGCTCTATGCCGAGATGGTGATGTACCAGAACGACAGTGCCCGCTATCCGCAGGCGCTCGCCTATATGAAGCAGATCATCGCCGACGACAACTACGCCCTGAACCCCAGCTTTGCTGACCTGTGGTCGGAGAATGGCGAGTGGTGCAAGGAGAGCATCTTCGAAATCAACTACAACGACGACCAGGCCCAGCGCGACTGGGGCAATGCTGCCCTCAATGCCGGTGGCACCGTGTTCCCCACGCTCTGCTCACCCAACGGCTGGGGCGGCGGTGAAGGTTGGGACGGCGGCAACGACGGCTGGGGCTTCCTGCCCATGAAGGTCGAGACCTACAATATGTTTGCTGAGGGCGACCAGCGACGCGACGTCACCTGCTGGGACCTCCGTGCCTATAGCTACACCGAGCGTTACCAGGACACCCACATCTGGCATGGCAAGTATCGTCCGCAGTCGGCCAACAGCAAGGACTGCCCGACGTCGAAGAACCTGAATTTTAATAACAACAAGCGTATCTATCGCTATGCCGAGACCCTGCTCAACGCTGCTGAGCTGCTGTTGCAGACGGGTGGCAGTGCCAGTGAGGCTGCAGGCTATGTGAATGAAGTCCGCACTCGTGCCGGTCTGGCAGCGCTCGCCAGCGTCACCATCGACGACATCTTCACCGAGCGTCACCTTGAGTTCTGCGGCGAGGGCAAGCGCTACTTCGACCTCGTCCGTGCCGAGGGCATCCCCGGTGCCACGCAGAAGGCCAGCACCGTCCTCGTACCCGACAGCTACGGCTATCGTACCAACTCCTGGACTGCCAGCAAGAAGTACATCCCGCTCGCCCAGAGCGAGCTCGATGCCGATCCCACGCTGAAGCAGAATAACTATTAAGCGCTCTTCCCTTCGTTCCGTATGCCGCGTTGTTAACGCGGCCCCCAACAACCCCAATTGTCAATTATAACGAATAAACACCATTATGAAAACCAAGAAATACAAAAGATTGCTCGGCGCAGCATTCTTCATTCTTCATGCTTCATGCTTCATTTCTTCCTGCTCCCCCGACGAGTTCGACGGTGCCGACCCCAACGGCATCCCTACCATCGGCAGCGCCGACTTCCAGATTTCCGTTGATCAGGAGACCAACCAGATGGTGGCTACCTATACACCACAGGCTGGTACCTATCCCATCTGGATCATCGACGGCACCAGTTACTCCACGCTGTCCGAGGTGGGCTACACCAACACCGAGGCTGGCACCCATACCATCGAGCTGAAGCTGGGCAACCGCAACGGCATCAGCCAGGCCGGCGTCAGCAAGACCTTCACCTTCAACGAGACCAAGATTGACTGGAGCGCTGACTTCCGTCGCATCACCGGCAAGGAGTGGCGCATCGACAATAAGGAAGTGGCCCACATGGGCTGCGGACCTGCCGGCACCGATGCCACTGAGTGGTGGAGTGCTGCCGTTAACGACAAGAAAGACTTCGGTGTCTACGACGACCGCCTCACCTTCACTGCCGACACCCGAAAGGGCGGTGCCTACAGCTACAATGCCGGCCCCGACGGCATGACCTACGTGAACAAGGGCTGCACCACTTGGGGCACCCAGAACGACGCTGCCGATGTCGACGTGGCCATTGGCAACCAGACCGCCACATGGGAGTTTGCTGTCCTCGACTGGATAAAGGCCGATGGCGAGGTTGTCACGGGTAACAAGTACATCCAGCTGGCAGCCAACACAGCTTTCCCCTATATCAGCTCCGATGCTCAGTATCAGAACCCCCTCTTCCGCGTAGAACAACTCACCAACTCTAAGATGGTGCTCTACTATGAGACGCCCGACCGTTCCATTGCATGGCGATTCGTATTCACCAGTGCAGCAGAACAGCGCTTAGTCGAGGAGAGTGGCTTCGATGCCTCGAGCGACTTCAACCTCTGGAAGGGCATTACCCCAACCGCCTCGTTCCACTTCCAGCCTGGCTGGGCCGATGTGCGTACGGGCGAGATGGAGGACGCCTACCGTCAGGCTGACAACGAATACACCGTCACCGTCCCCGACGCATGTAGCGACCGCTGGCAGGCGCAGTTCCACCTTCACACCGACCTCGCCATCTCAGCCGCTAGCCACTACGACTTCTCCTGCGTCTTCGTGGCCGACCAGGACATCGACGGCGTCACCGTGAAGCTGACCAACGAAACCGATGCCGATGCCATCATCGATGTCGACAATGTCAGCCTGAAGGCCGGACAGGCTTACGTCTTCTGGCAGAGCGACATCGAGGGCAAAGACCTCGCGCCCGTGAAGCTGGTCTTTGACTTTGGGCGTGCCACACAGGCAACCACCATTAACATCAGCAGTATCGTGCTGAAGGACCATGCCAACGACGACGGCACTATCGTGCCCGACAGTCAGGGTGGTGACAATCCCGACACCGACACGCCCACCGTGGACTGGGTGGCTGTCGACTCGCCCGAAAACCTCGGTGCTGGCTTCAACACCAAGGGCGAGATGGGCTTCTGGTGGGCCGATGCCGGTTGGAACCAGGTTGGCGATCCTGGATTCTCTTATGCTAATGGTGTCTACACCGTCACGGCTGTTGCCAACGGCGGCTCTGAGTGGCAAGGTCAGTGCAGCATCACAGGCGTTCCCCTGAAGATTGAAAAGGGACAGGGCTACGACGTGCGCGTCAAAGTGGTGGCCAGCGACGACCTGGGCCGCGTGACCGTAAAGGTGAATAAGGATCCCGACGTCACCAACGATCCCAACACGCTCTGCTACCGGGGTGATTTCACGCTGAAGGAGGGCGAGAACTACCTGACGTTCATTAACGTCGTGGCCATGAACAACGGCGAGGAGATTGAGTTCGACCAGGGCAAGTTTATCTTCGATTTCGGTGGTGCCCCCGAAGGGTTTGTGGCCGAAATCAGCGACATCATTATCCAGAAGCATGTGGTCGACAATACCGACCCGAAGAACGTCGACTGGTGCGACTATACCTCCGACGAGAACCTCGGCGCTGGCTTCAACACGCGCGGTGAGATGGGCTTCTGGTGGGCCGATGCCGGCTGGAGTCAGGTGAGCGACCCTGGATTCTCTTATGCCAATGGCGTCTACACCGTCACGGCTGTCGCCAACGGCGGCTCTGAGTGGCAGGGACAGTGCAGCATCACGGGCGTTCCCCTGAAGATTGAGAAGGGGCAGATGTACGATGTGTCGGTCACTGTCGAGGCCAGCGACGACTTGGGACGCTTCACCGTAAAGGTGAACAAAGATCCCGACGTCACCAACGACCCCAACACGCTCTGCTACCGTGGTGATTTCAGCCTGAAGGAGGGTGAGAACGTGCTCCAGTTTGCTGGTGTCGTAGCCAAGAACAACGGCGAGGACATTGAGTTCGACCAAGGCAAGATAATCTTCGACTTCGGCGGTGCTCCCGAGGGCTTTGAGGCCAAGATCAGCAAGATTATCGTTCAGAAGCACAAATTAAAGTAACCTATGAAGCAAATGTTTTTATTCAGTTCTATCATCGCCCTAGCCGTAGCCTTTACCGGCTGCGGCGGGGATGACAACGACCCTGTCGATAACACGGTGGCCATCACAGCCTCGCCCGAAAATATCAACGCTCCCGCTGAGGGCGGCACCTTCACCGTTAGCGTTACCACCACGCTACAGGAGTGGGGGGCCTACGCCGATCAGGACTTTGTCACCGTGCAGACGCAGGGCACCACACAGAAGCAAGGCACGGTCAGTGTCACCGTGGCCACCAACCCCTACACCGAGGCACGCACGGCCACCGTCACCCTGATGTCGGGCGCCGCCCGTAAGACCATCAACATCTCGCAGGAAGCAGCAGAACAGTCAGCCTACAATGCCCCCGAAGGCTACAAGCTCGTCTGGCACGACGAGTTCGACAAGGGCACAGAGCTCAACGCCGACGACTGGACACACGAGGTGAAAGGTAGCGGATGGGTGAACCACGAGCAGCAGAACTACGTCAACCACAAGACGCCCGACGGACAACTCGTCACTGAGGTGAAGAACGGCAAGCTGCGCATCACGGCTCTGAAGGAGAACGGCAAGATCTACTCGGGCCGCGTCTATGCAAAGGTGAAGGAAGGATGGACCTACGGCTACATCGAGGCCAGCATCAAGCTGCCCAAGGGACGTGGCACATGGCCTGCCTTCTGGATGATGCCAGTGAACTTCCGCTCATGGCCTGCCGACGGCGAGATCGACATCATGGAGGAGGTGGGCTACCATCCCAACTACGTGTCGTCGAGCCTCCACGCCAACGCGCACGTTCACAGCAATGGTACACAGGTGACCCACGAGATGAAGTGCGATGGCGCTGAAGACGAGTTCCACACCTACGCCATCAAGTGGACCCACCAGAACATCACGACTTACGTCGACAGCAAGGTGCAGCTCAGCTACGACAACCGTGGCTTGGGCCGTGACGACTGGCCTTACGACGATCCGTTCTACGTCATCTTCAACCTCGCCTGGGGTGGTGACTGGGGTGGAGCGCAAGGTACCGACGAAAGTGCCCTCCCCGCCGTGATGGAGGTCGACTACGTCCGCGTGTTCCAATAAGTTTCCTCAAAAGGAGGCTTTTTCAAAAGAAAATCCGAATTGCTTTTGCAGTTCGGATTTTTCTTTGTACCTTTGCCGACCCAAACAATAACTATCCGTTACACTTCGCACGTACCACTTGTTATGAGACACATACTACTGATCGTACTACTGATGTTCTGCCTGCCCAACTGCCAAGCGGGGCACAACGACCTGACCGACATATACCGCACCATCGACGAGGCAATAGCGCACTCGGCCGACTATGTGGCCGACTATGAACAGAAGACGGCCGAACTGAGGACGACCCTACAGCGCACTGCCGACAAAGAGCAGCAACTCTACCTGACGCAGCAGCTGTTTGAACGTTACCGTGCCTACAACAACGACTCTGCGCTGCACTACATCAATCAGGCTATTAAGCTCGCTTCCCAGACGGGGCGGGCGGCAGTGGCTGCGCGGTGTCAGGCACTGATGGCTTTTCAGTGCTCAACGGTGGGCATGTACACCGAGGCACTTACGATACTTGATAAAACCAACCGCCGTCAGCTGGACACGCTGGGACTCACTGACTATTACAATGCCCGCATGCACGTCTATGGCGAGCTGTGCTACTATACCCGTCTTGACAGTCTGCACCGCCACTATCGCAAGCTGGCCGACAGCTATCGCGACTCGGTACTGATGGTGGCATCGCCACAGAGCGAGACCTATCTGTTGCAGAAGGAGGCACAGCTCATGGACCAGCGCCGGCTGAAGGAGGCCTTGAAGGTGAACGACCAACGGCTGGCAGCTGCCGACAGCGGGTCACACCAGTATGCCATCGTCGCCTACTACCGCCACATCATCTGCAACCAGATGGGCGATGAGCGGCTGACACGCTATTGGCTGGGACAGTCGGCGCTCTGTGACATTCGCGGAGCTGTCATGGACCAGGCATCACTGATCATACTGGCGCAGCTGCTCAACGACGACGGCGACTTGGCACGTAGCTACAACTACATTCGCTTCACCTGGGACTGTAACAACCGTTTCAACACGCGTATGCGGTCGTGGCAGATAGCACCCATCCTGAATGTCATCGAGTCGGGCTATCAGCAGAAGATGCACAACGGTGCCGTGCGGATGCGCTGGGCATTGGCCGCCATCAGCGTGTTGGCCCTGCTGGTGTTGGCGTCGCTCATCAGCACCTGGCGTGAGAAGAAGCAGCTGAGTCGTGCACAAGCGCAGATGAAGCGGCTGAACGAGGAACTGTCGACCGTCAATGCGCAGCTGTCGACCGCCAACACGCAGCTCTCAGCCGCCAACGCCCAACTGTCGACGCTCAACTCGCAGCTTACTGAGTCAAACCACGTGAAAGAGGAGTACATCGGGCGCTTCATGAGTCTCTGCGCGCAGTACATCACGAAGCTCGACAACTACCGCAAGATGGTGCTCCGCCGAATGAAGCAGAAAGAGCTCGACGAGCTGTTCCGTATCGTGAAGTCGACAGAGCTGAAGGACCATGAGCTGGAGGAGCTCTATGAGAACTTCGACTCGGTGTTCCTCCACCTGTTCCCCAATTTCGTGGCCGACTTCAACGCGCTGTTGACTCCTGAGGCGCAGATTCAGCCGAAGGAAGAGCACCGGCTGACCACCGACTTGCGCATCTTCGCACTGATCCGCCTGGGCATCGAAGACTCGTCGAAGATTGCGGAGTTCCTCCACTATTCGGTGAATACCATTTATAACTACCGTGCACGTATAAAGAACGGGGCTGCTGATTCGCGCGACGACTTTGAACGGCGTGTCAAACAGCTGGGTCTGCCGAGGTAGGCCTGCCATACGGTATCCACTTTCGGAAGTCTGGCTGTTTTAGGAAAACCTCTCATACACAGTCTCTTGCACGGCGAGAGGCTTGTTGTGTTTCCACTTTATCGCCCACACCTCTTTATATATAGCAAGAAAATGACTACTTTTGCACTCGAAAAGTAACCATCCTAATAAACCGAGTGAAATATGAAACGACTACTGCTTAGCCTGACCGTGGCCTTTGTCCAACTGTCAGCAGGACTTGCACAACAAGCGACCACTACCGTGTCTGCATCAGAAAAACCGATGCCCGCCTACCTCGACGAGAGTCGCCCCATGGAGGAGCGCGTCGAAGATGCGCTCAGCCGCATGACCCTTGATGAGAAACTGCACATCATCCATGCCCAATCGAAGTTCTCGGCTGGTGGCGTGCCACGGCTTGGCATTCCTGACCTGTGGACCGACGACGGCCCCCACGGTGTGCGCCCCGACGTGCTTTGGGACGAGTGGGAACAGGCCGGGCAGACCAACGACTCGTGCGTGGCATTCCCTGCACTGACGTGTCTGGCTGCCACGTGGAACCCCGCGCTGGCCCGCCTCTATGGCGAGTGCCTTGGTGAAGAGGCGCTCTACCGTGGAAAGGATGTCATACTTGGCCCCGGCGTCAACATCTTGCGTACGCCCCTTTGTGGCCGTAACTTTGAGTATATGGGCGAAGACCCGTGGCTGGCCTCGCGCATGGTGGTGCCCTATGTGCAGGGACTGCAGTCGCGTGGCGTGGCTGCCTGCGTGAAGCATTTCGCCTTGAACAACGACGAGGAGTACCGCAATCAGGTGAACGTCAAAGTCAGCGACCGTGCCCTCCATGAGATCTACCTGCCTGCGTTCCGCGCCGCTGTCACCGAGGGTGGCGCCTGGTGCCTCATGGGTAGCTATGGGCTCTATCAGGGTCGTCATAACTGTCACAACGACCGGCTGCTGAATCAGATACTGAAGCGCGACTGGCAGTTCGACGGCGTGGTCATCAGCGACTGGGGTGGGGCACACGACACCCACGAGGCTGTCACTGGCGGACTCGATCTGGAGATGGGTTCATGGACTAACGGTCTGTCGTGGGGCGCCTCGAACGCCTACGAGAGTTACTACCTGGCCCGTCCCTATCGCCAGGCCATCATCGAGGGACGCTATTCGACGAAGGAGCTTGACGATAAGGTGCGCCGTCTGCTGCGCCTGCATTTCCGCACCACGCTTAACCGTCACCGCCCCGTTGGCTTCCTCTGCAGCGAGAGCCACTATGAAGCTGCACGGCGCATTGCCGAGGAGGGCATCGTCTTGTTGAAGAATGATAAAGTCAAAAAGACAAAGAAGGAGAAGGCTGCGCCACTGTTGCCGCTTGATCTGACGAAGACAAAGCGGATATTGGTGGTGGGCGAGAATGCCATCAAAATGATGACCGTGGGTGGCGGCTCCTCGTCGCTGAAAGTACAAAAGGAGGTGCTCCCTCTCGATGGACTGCGTAACAAGTGCTCAATGCTCAATGTTCAATGCTCAATGGTCAATGCTCAATGTTCAATGTTCAATGCTCAATGTTCAATGGTCAATGGTCAATGCTCAATCGACTTCGCTCGTGGCTACGTAGGCGATACGGTACAGAGCTACAATGGTGTCACCATGGGCCGTAGCCTCTACGACCTGCGCACCCCCGAGGAGCTGCGTGCCGAGGCTGTTGAAAAGGCCAGGCAGGCTGACTGTGTCATCGTCTTCGGTGGCCTGAACAAGAGCGACTATCAGGATGCCGAGGGTCACGACCGGAAGTCGTATGAACTGCCTTACGGGCAGAACGAGTTGGTCGAGGCGCTTCTCGCCGTCAATCCGAAGCTGGTGTTCGTCTGTATCTCGGGCAATCCTGCATCGCTGCCATGGATCGACCGTGTGCCAGCGGTGCTTCAGGGATGGTTCCTCGGCTCGGAGGCTGGCACGGCTTTGGCCTCGGTACTCACCGGCGAGGCGAACCCCAGCGGTAAGCTGCCCTACACGTGGTATGCTGACCTCAAGCAGTGTGGTGCTCATGCCTTCGACACTTATCCCGGCACGTGGCGTGCCGACCACCTGGTCATCGACGAGGAATACAAGGAGGACATCTTTGTTGGCTACCGCTGGACTGACAAGCAGAACATCAAGCCGCTCTTCCCCTTTGGGCATGGCCTGAGCTACACCTCGTTCCGGCTTTCGGACATCCGTTCCGACCGACAGGAACTGGCCGCTGACGACGAAATCACTTTTACGGTCAACGTGAAGAATACGGGTACGCGGGCTGGTGCCACCACTGTTCAGCTCTATGTCAGCGATACCAATTGTTCGCTATCGCGTCCCGCCAAGGAACTGAAAGCTTTTCAAAAGGTGTTCCTGCAGCCCGGCGAGGCTCGTGACGTCCTGCTGACCATCGACCGACGCGCCCTGTCGTTCTACGACGACCGCACCCAGCAGTGGACAGTCGAGCCGGGCGACTTCGAGGCCCTTATCGGTCAGTCGGCCGGCGACATCGCTGCAAAGGTTAAGTTCAGACTGAACTAACTCTTTTCCCAGAGCCCACTTTTGTGTCTCCGAGAAGACCACCAGTCCACTCGGAGCGAACTGGGAGTTTGCTCGGAGAAGTCTGGGAGTTTGCGCGGAGAAGTCTTGTAGTCTCCTCGGAGAAGTCTTGTGGTCTCCTCGGAGAAGTCTGGGAGTTTGTTCGGAGAAGTCCTGGGATGTTGCTCGGAGAAGTCTGGGGGTCTCCTCGGAAGTCACGAAGTGTCGGTTCGCGTGTCGCGATCCGGCACTTCGCGTGTCGAGGAGCGACACTTAGCGTGCCTGAAAGTGGCACTTCGCAAGGAGCCTTTTTTACGCTCTCATCAAACGGTTGTATAGCCATGCTCCCCGTTTTCTGCAAGACAATGGTCTTTGGTGAGTCGTTTCGTGTCTTCAAAGAGAACGAGATGATGCGTCCCTATAACGAGAAACTACGCGACTATCATGCCAAGTTCCGTAGCCTTTCACTATATACAACCAGATTGTGAAGGAGATGCACGTAAATTTCTCGGAGCGCAAGACGATGGCACTGATGCTGAGACTGGAAAAGGCCACAAAAGAGATTACTGCGTTAACAAAGAATGTGATAAGTCTGGCTCATACAACGAAAAGGATAAACTTTACGAGCGACGATTATGTCTGATTTTTAACATCTTACATATTGTCGCTCGTAATTTCACTCGTAATCGCTTGTTGTTTTTGCTCTTTTTGCGAGCGGAATTCAAATTGATTTTCAGCAACTTACATTATGTCACTCGTAAAAAATCGCTCGTAATTCCGCTCGTAATCGCTCGTAATTTTCACTCTTTTACGAGCGACCATACAGATTTGTTACCTACGGTTTCGTTAACAATCTTACCGTCTTCTCGTATCTTACGCAGGATGTTATCTATCTTGTTCATTTTCTGCTTATCATCCAGCTGGTCTGACAAAACATCCCAAAGAAGATTTACTATTTCCTGCTTTGTTAGGCTGTTGTGATCTTTTAGTGAATCAAGCAGTAGTACCTCGCACTTCTTATCCGCCAGCCCCTTATGCTTGGAATACTCCACCTTTTGATCTGTCACCCCCGCAATCTGCTTTGACACATACAAATGCGGCTTACGACCCTCAATCAATTTTTCCTTTCTCAGCATCTTGATTGCTTCGTCACTTATCGGCTTCCCCTTCTGAACTTTATCAAGCAGCACCGCCGTTGTCAAGTCTATGTCAGAATTTTCAAGCAGCAATAAACTATAATTCTCGTCAATCACATTACCTGGCAGTGTCAGCACCACAGTATCTCCATCGCTCTTGTCGTAGTCTGGCATCGGTAGCCAGCGGTCTTTCTGAGATACGAACATCTTGTGGATGCCGAAGCCCTCGGTATCAATCATCTTGATGTTCGCCATAGCCTGCGCCAAGAATTTATTACGATACTTATTTGGAATACGTTCACCAGTGATATAGTCCTCGTATGTGCCATCGTAGAATCCACCGCTGTTCCTGAATTCCAGTTCATTCTCGCGCTCAATTACGATAATACGGGCATCCTTGCGTATTCCGGCGATAGCCGTTCACCAATTCCGATGATATCCGTTCACTCGGTTGATGATTTACTCTATCGGCGGCAAAGTTAATACTTTTTTCTCAAACTATCGCCTTTCAGCTCAAATCTTTTTGATTTATGCACTA
>JAFPZD010000079.1 GCA_017417465.1 Prevotella sp.
ATGCCAGCAGCACTGGTGCCGTCGTTGAAGCGCACATAGCCATCGACGCGGCCCGTGTGCTTGCACTCGCCCACCTTCACTTCGGTCGCGGTCGAGTCACGGCCCTCGCAGTCATTCACGCCGAGCACCTTGTATTCGTAGATAGCCAGAGGCGACACGCTGGTGTCCTCATAGCTCATATCATCCAAGAAGGTGGCAATCTCTTTCCAGGCATCGTCGCCCTGACCCTTCACGCGGCGCATTACGGTGAAGTAGTCGATGGGGTTGCCGTCGGTGTTCCAGGCCAGCAGCACGCTGCTCTGGCGCGTCGTCGTCACCAGTGTCTTGTCTATTGTACCCGTGTTCTTGTGGTAGAAGTTGGGAAGCGTCGGCTTTGTGACTTCGGCGTAAACGGGTTCCTCAACCGTCGTGGTGGCGGGCACCAGCTTGTTGTTCTCCTTCGTCCAGCCGAAGGTGAAGTACTGTTCCAGTTCTTCCTCAGTGGCGCCAATCGAGCTACTGCCCATCACAGGTACCGCCTTGTTGCCATCCACCTTCCATCCACTGCCCAGATTCTTGGCCAGATCGCTGGCTGACAGGGAGCCTACGTTGTTCCACAATTCGCGTCTGCTCATCTTTGGCAGAGCGTTTTCGCCACTCACATACCAGTTGTCAGCGCCCAGTTTATCGACCACTTTCTGCGGATTGCTATGGTTGATGCCAGCGTAATTGACTTCGTTCCAGCTTACACCTTTGTAGGTGTAGTTATTTTTGCTGTTACCGGTATTACCCCATGCATCGCCACTTCCTTTATAGCAGAATCCAGCGTGATCCACGTAGAAATAATTTCCGTCTTCCAAACAATTGGTTACGTAGTTATCTGCACCGCCTCCCCAGCCGATGAATGCTCCGACGTAGGATGTTCCATCAACCTTTCCATCGTTTTTAGCGCTAATGGCACCGTCGAACAGACAGTTGTTGATGGTGTGCGGTGAATCTTGTGCATGGCCAATGAAGCCGCCGGCATGGGTTGTGTTGCAATGGATGGAGGTCGATACCCAGCAGTTCTGGATGTTAGCGTTCCAACTTGAGGTGACAAGTCCTGCTACGTGCTGGTCGCCACCGTATGCGCCTGTGACGTGCAGATTCTTGATGGTGTAGCCATTGGCAGAATTGAACATGGTGCAACTCATCTCGATGGTATGAGCGTTGCCATCGAACATACCCTTGAAGTCCAATATGGAAGTACCTGCTTTGATGTCTGCATTCAGAATAGCATTGACGCTATGACTGCCACGTCTGGCGACCGCATTTCTGAACTCTTCCCAGTCGCTGGTGTTGTTGATGACGTGGATGAACTCCTTGGTGGCATAGCTGTTCGTAGTCGTGCAGTTTCCGCCGCGTGCCCATGTCTCACTGCTTTCGGGATTGGTAGTAACTTTGTTGGGCATGAAGAGGCAGTCCACAATAGTGACAGGACTGTCGGACCAGCCCACGAAGCCACCGTTCGAGTGGCAATTGGTACCCTCAAAGCTGCCATCAAACTTACAGTTGGTGAATCTGGCTTTGGAATTGGTGGCTTGTATAACGCCTATGAAACCACCGTTAGTAGCATCACCATTCACACCGCTGTTAAGGGTCATCGACGAATGGCAGTTCTCAATGTTGACAGTACTTCCTGCAAGAACTTGGCCAATGAGACCGCCTGTAAACTTATGGTTGTTATTAATGGTGCCTGCCGTGTGCAGGTTGCGGATAGTGGCATTGCCTACATATCTGAAGGGAGCAAGACATTCTGCGCCATGGTCATTTACGCTGAAAGTCAGCGTGTGGCCGTTGCCGTCGAAAGTGCCGCGATAGTAGTTTTCTGTTTCCCAGCCGACCATGATGGTACCGGCATTAACGTCGGCCGCGAGAATGGCATTCACATCATACTGACCCTTGGCGTTCTTCACCATATCCCTGAATGTAGTCCAGTCATTGGCAGTACGGATGACGACCAATCCTGTGAAATCACGGGTGGCATAGCTGTTGACGAGTGTCAAGGTTCCACCGCCACGTTTCCATGTTTCGCTGCCTTCGGGTTTGGTGTTAATGCTTGCAGGGGCGAAAAGACAGTTTTCGATGGTAACAGGTCCGTTGGCCCAGCCCACGTAGCCGCCGTTGTGGCTGCAGTTAGCACCCTCAAAGCTACCGTCGAACTTACAGTTGCGGAACGCAACACTGCTGGTTTCTGCCTCAATCACAGCAACGAAACCACCGTTGGTGCCGTCGCCACTCACACTGCTGTTGAGCGTCACCGATGAGCGGCAGTTCTCTATCGTGACATGGGCATTGGCATCTATGCTACCAATCAAACCGCCAATATATTTCTGCGACGATGTAACAGTACCCGCTGTGTGCAGGTCGCGGAAGGTGGCGTTGGTCACGTGAGAGAAGAGTGCCGTGCGCGCGGCATCATCTGAAATATTGAGGGTTATCGTGTGGCCGTTGCCGTCGAAGAGGCCTCGATAAGGATAATTGCCTGTGTTGCCTACAATATTGTCCTTACTATTCAAGCTGATGTCGGCATAGAGGCGGGCGTTCACATCGTACTGGCCACCGGCATCCTTCACCTTCTGGCGGAAGGTGTTCCAGTCGGCTGCATTGTGGATGGGGAAGAAATAGTCCGTAATAGCGGTGATGGTGTTCGTCTTGGGAACCACCGTGCCGTTATCCGTCACCCAGTTGCTGTTGCCCAGTTCCTCTATCAGTTGGTTCGCTGGGCGAGAGCCAACCTGATTGGCATTGGCCCAGTCATGATAGGTCCAGTTGTTCGTGCCGTAATCGCCATTACCCCATGCGCCAACTCCGTAGGTGAAGTTCATGCCCAGGTTTTTGATGTTGGTATAGGTACCTTTTTCCAGGCAGTTGGTTACCATGTCGCCGTCGTTTTTGTTCGACCATCCGATGATGGCTCCGGCAGAGTTACCACTGGAGCATTTGATGGAACCGTCGAACAAGCAGTCGGTGATGGTGTGGGCGGCTTCCAGACCGTGGCCGACGATGCCGCCGGCATGGGTCTTGGCAGATTCCACATTGACAGACACACGGCAGTTCTGGATGGTGTTGCGCCCTCCCTCAGAAGCGTCGCTGTGACCCACGAGTCCTGCTGAGTGAATGCCACCCTTGACGGTGCCTGTCACGTGCAGGTTCTGGATGGTGTAGTCCTTGGCATAGCGGAAGAGGGCAGCGAAATCTGCGCTGCTGTTGTCGATCCAGGTCTTCACTGTGTGGCCGTTGCCGTCGAAGGTGCCCCGGTAGGGTCTGTCGGCTTCCCAGCCAATGTTGATGCCAGTTTCGATGTCGGCATAGAGGCGGGCATTCACGTCTTTCTCACCCTTGGCAGCTTGAACCATGTCGCGGAAAGTATTCCAGTCGTCAGCGGACTTAATGGCGAAGTAGTCATCGTCGTCCGTCGATGAAATGATGAAGTTGAGGGGCGACTCGCCCTTCTCCACATACATATCTATATCGTACGTCACGCACGAGCGCGAGAGGTTCACAATCTTGTAGCACTGTGCACGGTCGTTCTGGTCCAGCGTATAGACCTGGGTATCCACAGGCTGGCCGTCGCGGTTCTTCATGGCCACACGCAGCACCATCTGGGCACGGTCGTCCCATACGGCGCCGTGCTCGTCGGCATAGTTCCACGACACGCGGACGGTGTAGGCCCGCTCGTCCTCCCATTTAGCCGAGTAGTTGGCAATGCGCAGCAGGTGCAGGTTGTCGACAACGCTCCTGACGCTCGAGAAGCAACTGTTCTTGGCCCAGTTCCAGTCTTTGGTGATGGTGCGGCGCACACGGTAGGTCAGCTTGTCTAAGGTACCGCCATTCACCAGCATGTCAGGCGTGATGTCATCCATCAGCGTGTTGTCAACGAAGGTATAGGTTGACTGCTTGCTGACAGAGATGTAAGGCAACTGTTGTATGGTGACGAAGTCCTTCTCCTCACCGGTAATCGAA
>JAFPZD010000080.1 GCA_017417465.1 Prevotella sp.
AGCCAGCTCGGCATCGATGTAGACAGTGGTGTCGCAGCGCTGATAGTCGGCAGGATATTCGCCGAACTCGCCATAGAGGTCGGTGCCCTCGAAGCTCACCTCGTAGGGCCACTGTTCATCGTTGGTGTTGCTGTCGTCCCAAGGATGGCGCCAGTGCTCGGTGGGAGCACCCATGACGACGAAGAACAGACGTGTGCACTGGGCAGGCAAGGTCATCGTGGCGGTGCCCTCCTTGTCGCGGCACACGTCGCCATAGTAGGTCTGACCGTCGCTGGTGTAGGCAACGAAGCCATAGCGCCAGCCGGCCTTGTCGACATTAATCTTGCGATAGCCCGATGCACCGGCGATGCCACGGAAGTTGGCCTTTACCACCGTTCCTTCGGCAGCGGCGTTGAGGTTGATGATGTTATAGCCGTAGTTCTGTGGGCAGTAGGCGGCATCGACGCGCCACAGGCCCTCGCTGGTTTTCGTGAGGTGGCTCTGGTGCTGGCCGATGCGATGGCGGGCACGGTCGCGGACACCGTCGATGTCCCATGTGGCCATGCGGGCAAAGCCTTCGTAGAACTCATCGCAAAGCTCTTCCTGCGACAGCTTGTTCAGTCGCTTGTAGGTCTCCACGGGGTCTTCGGGCTTGATAGACTCGCGCCACAGCCTTCCGATAAAGTCCTGGCCATGCTTCATGCACCAGTAGTCTTGCACGAAGCAGTTCTCGTAGCGCCAGTCCTCGTGCAGGATGTTCAGATGGCACTTCGGCAGATGTCCTTCGAAATACTCGCCGTCGGTGAACTGTCGCTCGGGATACACCTTGTAGGCCTGCCAGTTGGCGCAGCTCTCCCACCAGCCGTTGCCACCCGACGCTCCGGCGCCATAGCCGTAGTTGTAGCCGTGGCTCTGGCCGAGGTCGGCCGACACCAGATACTGGAACGTGTGTCCAACTTCATGAGCCACCGTGTGACCGCCGCGGGCGCCGATGGCACCTGGACTCATGTGGCCGATGCCCGTCTTCTGGTCAACGCCTGAGGCGTCGGCACGCCAATCGGTCTGATAGAGCACGTAGAGTTGAATCTTATACTTATCGGTGGTGGAATGGCCGGGCTTCAGGAATCCCAGCTGGTCGACATAGCAGTCCCATATCTTCTCGGCATTCTGCAACACCGTTTTCGGGTTGAAGCGATAGCTGCTCGCCGCCTTCGTGGGGTCGGCACCGAACCCTTTCTCCCAGAAAACCACGAAATGCTCGCTCTCCATGGAACGGCTGAAGCACCACTGGCTGTTCTCGCTCATGTAGTAGTTGGAGGCATAGGTGCTGGGATGCCAGAGGATGCGTCCCGGGTCGGCAAACATCAGCGTTCCTTGGAAGGTGGCGTCGCCGAACAACGACTGCAGTCGGTATTCGGAATAGCCCTTTGAGAACGTGGGGTTGAAGAGGTGCATCACGGGGGCAGTGCCTGTGCGGTCGTTCATACAGAACGACACCGAGTCGGCACTCTTAAATTCGTACTGCTTGTTTGGAGTGAAGCGGTCGTCGAATTTCACCCAGATGGATTCCTGTGCCCAGATGCCCAGCGCAGAGAAAGCGGTCAGGGCAATAGTTGTAAAGAGTCTCTTCGTCTTCATCTCACCACGATTTTTTTGCCGTTAATCATATAGACGCCCTTCGGAAGTTGAGAGGTGGAGAGGTTGAGAGGTTGCGTTGCGTCGGCGTCTGAAATGCTCAACGTCGCCACGCGTCGGCCACTGAGGTCGTAGACGTTCACCGTTCCCTTCACGGAGGGGCTGGTTTCGTTGTCGATGGCTCTGATGGCATCCACCATGCGTTTCTCCAGTCGCATGCCTTTCACCTCGTTGGTGGAGTAGGGCATGCCGTTCAGCACGATGATGCCTTCCTTGTGTCGTAGCATGGGTGCTGGCAGCGAGGGGTCGTTGGTGAGCATGACGCTTTCCGTCTGGCCCGACGACAGCTCGACCACCAGGAAGGTGGCCTCTACCTCTTCGGCATGGGCGCATAGCGTGCAGAAGGCCCATGCGGCAGCCAGCAAGACTCTTTTGAAGTAAAACTCTTTCATATTGTGCAGATTATTGTTTAGATTGTCGTGATATTTGCGGCAAAGTTAAGCATTTTTAGGTGAATACATACGAAAAAGCCGGTTTTATTTCGTCATTTCTTGAAAAATCACTATCTTTGTAGCTGTTTCTGCTCATTCATCAACTAACTTAAAAACCTACGAATATGAAAAAATATCTACTTATGATGCTGATGCTCGTGGCAA